>NZ_JBUEQR010000036.1:0-3957 GCF_054968985.1 Streptococcus sp. 1F3
CATCAGATTCGCCAGCAACAGACAGGTGTCTACAGTTACACCTATGTTCCAACTTATGTCCCAACAGCTTCCGCCTACGACTATATTCAGCAACAAGAAGCTCAAGTCAGAGCCCAAGCCCATGCACAGGCGATTCGATACCGTCAGCAACAGCTTCGGAAGGAGTATGCGCAAGCGACTGGTATGAAGGGAGCGCCTAAGATCCGAGAAGGTCAGAACCTTCTTAGAAACTGGGGTACAGCCCTAGCCAAGACCTTGAAGCATGTGTGTACGACAGCAGAAAAAGTAGAAAAACAAGATAAAAAATCAAAAAATAAAATTGACTGGAAGAAAGTTTTAAATGATACTGTTTCTGCCGCTAATACAATTGTTGATAGGTTGGGAATTGCAAATGATCTATCTGATGGACTAGATTTGGCTGGCAAAGCAATGAGGACTGCACAAGGATTCTTTAAACCTTTTGTTCATTCAATAAAACATGGAATTCCTGTTGATAGAACTAGTGCTACATATCGTTTGGGTTCTCAATTTGCAAAAGCTGGAAAATTTTTATCTAAAGCTTCACAATTCTTTAATCATCCTTTAACGAAAGTTGCAACATTTGGTTTACAAGTCTGGGACAACGCTAATCAAGGAGAGACATTTGGACAAGCTGTAGCACACACATCAGGAAGTACACTTGCAGCTGGTGTAGGTTATACTTTAGGTGCAGCTGCTGTAGGATTTGGTTTTGCAGTGGCTGGAGCAACAGCTCCTGTATGGGCGCCTATTGTTGGTGGTACAGTTGCTGCTATAGGTGTAGGTCTTTGGTTTGATAAAATTTATAAAGATAAAAGTTCTTGGCTTAGACAAGGAATTGATGGATTTGGTAAGATTATTGATGGGATTGGTCATTACGATGGTAAAGACCCCATTCCTCCTCTTAAGAAAGAACCTTTAATTCCTCTCCCGCCAAATTATTAAGGAGGTGAATCAATATGTCAAAAATAAATCTTTATGCTATTAAGTTACAACCGAGATATAAATTATTTGAACATGGTGATAATCATTATATAGTTGATGTAGAAAATGGTCCTATAACTTTTCTTTTTCCATTTCTTAGTCCATTGTTTAAGAAACGAATTTATTGCATTAGTCAACAGGATTATATAAATCTTAAGGCAGATATTTTATCAATGAAAAAAGAAAATAGGTCTATATCTCCATCGTTTTATATTAGTTTGGGAGCTGCTGTATTTGCTCGAATGTTGCCTGATGGATTTGGTACTATATCGTATATTTCAAATCAATTGTTTTATATATTTATTATATTTGCCATTCTTTCTTTGCGAATCTATTTCTACCGTACATCTTTGATAATGAAACCATTTATTACAAAGCCTGTTGGAAAGAGTATGCTATTGTGTAAGAATATATCGAGTGTTACGCTCCCATTACTTAGTTTAGGGATGTTATTTACTTTTGTTATATTGTCCAAGATTATTCTCCTAGAAAACGATCACAATTTAATATATCATATTTTAAGTGGGATGACATTATTGGCATATTTCATATTTGCATTAGGATATTATACAAAATTGGATTATGAAATAGATATATAGAGTAATGTGTTACTATCATTGAGTACGGGGGATATCCGCAGTTAATTACAAACAAGACGAAAGATATCAATTTTAGAGATGTAACAGTAATAGGGGATTAATTTAATGTTGACTTACTCAGAAGCAGAAAATATTTTATTATATATTTTAGATGATTATATAAAAGAGTCTGAAGAAAAAAACTAATTCTAGAGTTAATTGAAACAGGCTCATGGCGGATAGCAATATACGAAATTGATAAAAAATATAAATCACTAACAAAAAATGATCGTAAAAAATTAGAAGATATTTTTGGCTTGTATTGCTAGTTTGATAGCTGTTCCAATATTTTTGGGAAAATCATGTTTTATATGTCTGTGGTACGAAACCTCGTAAGTATAGGATATCTGTTTAGCAATTAGCATTGCTTGAACCGCGACAAGTAAACCTTTGGTGTTGGTAGCACCTAAACCAAATTTAGGCGCTACTAACCCAAAGCATTACAAAAACAACCTATTAAATATGATTAACATTAGAAATAATACTGTATATGAAGTAGTGTTCCGTGGTGCTGTTGGCGCTTGAGCTAGTTATCGAGGACTCTGAAAACGCTGGCGATAATGTATCGTTTTCCGTCCTCTCTTTCCTAGCTCCCCGCCCACCTATGGAGCTTCTCTCCATAGGTGTTTTCCACATCACCACTATGCTTTTACATGTTGTCATATAAAAGCAAGATAAGAAATAAAACTGTTCTACTTACTTTATTCGTAAAAGTAAAATAAAAAGACGGAAAGATAAATAAATTTTTTATTATGTAGAACATATTCCGTAATATACTGATTATCTCGGTCAGATTGAGACCATGACAGTATCCGACAAGGCAGGCAAGGAATTATCGAAACTCACCTACACCTATGACCTAGCAGGAAACAAGCTGACCAGCACAGAAGAAGTAGAGGGCAGGGAAGAGAAAACCACCTTTACCTACGATGACAACAACCGCCTAACCAAACTAGAAAACAAGGACGGTATAACGACCTATACCTACGACAGGAATGGCAACCGCATCTCATCTAAGAAGAAGGATGACAAGTTAGACTACATCTACGACACAGAGAACCGGCTCCTTGCGGTTAAGGACAAGGAGGGACTTCTGATGGCAGCCCTCTATGACGGGGACGATAACCGAGTATTTAGTGCTAGCCGTAAGAAAGGTAAACATACCTATCAGCTCTTCAAACGAGAGGAGAAGAGGAAGTCTCCTTATACTGCCCCGAATGGGGAGGAGCCGAGTCTCTTCTGGTATGGCTTTAGCCAGAATGTCTTACAGGCACTGTCTACCCTACCGCAGACGGTGGGGACTATCTGGCATGAGATTTTTGATGATGTGTCGACTGCCTACCATCAGAAAGTAGCGAAAGACCGTGCGACCAAGGAGGGGCTAGTGGTCAACTCACCAGAGCTTGGAGATCTGCCGGGTGAGGGGGACGTGACCTATGCGAGTGAGGTCAAAGAGGTTCTCATTCCTTACACCACACGAGAGGATCGCTTTAACTACTACGAAGAGCGTAACTACGTTAATGACGTCAATCGCAAGCATACCGAGGTACTCCAGACCTATGATCGAGACTTAAAAGCAAGAGAGACCTATACCTATGGACAGGGAAGAAGCTCTTATCTCAACCATGAGACGGGGGATACCTATCACTACCTGACCAATCAGGCAGGAACAGTCACAGGCTTGACCAAGGACGGAGTAGCAGTTGCGTCCAGCCAGTACCAACTCTACGGAGCAAGTAAGTCTAGCACAGACGAGACGGGCAATCCTTTTGCCTACAATGGGGAAGCTCGTGATATTACAGGACTTGACTATCTAAGAGCACGATACTACGATAGCCAAGCAGGTACTTTCCTTACAGAAGACAGCTATCAAGGTGAATTGACGGCTCCACTCAGTCAGAACCGCTACAGCTATGTTCACAACAATCCAGTCAACTATACCGACCCAAGTGGGCATTTCTTGCAGGGATTTGTTAGGGGTGCTAAGAAGTTATGGAATGGTGCAAAGAAAGTAGCAAGTAATGCTTGGAATACGGTGAAACGAGTTGCGACAAATACTTGGAATTCAGTTAAGAGTGCCTATCATACAGGAGTTAACTGGGTTAGCAACAAGGTAAATCAAGCCAAGCAGTGGGTAGGTCAGCAGTGGAATAATGCCAAAAACTGGGTTGGGCAACAAATCAATAACCTCTACCATGCTGGACAACAAGCCTATCAAGGGGCAAGTAGCTATGTAGGGCAGAAGTATGAACAAGTTAGCCAAGGGGTGAACAATGCTTGGGAACAAGCCAAGGCAACAGGACAGTCTGTCTATAAT
>NZ_JBUEQR010000037.1:0-64700 GCF_054968985.1 Streptococcus sp. 1F3
CCACTTCCTGCTTATTCTCCAGAATTGAACCCTATTGAGCAAACCTGGGCTAATTTAAAGGAGAAAGTGAGAGAATTACTAAGAAAAAAGGTCTCTGTGTGGGAAGCTTTGGAATTCTGTTTATAAACTAAATGACTATATAATCGAGGTAATACTTCTTTAGATTCTGTCTTATCTATAGATAAGGCTAGGGAATATATTTATAAGTACATCAAAAATAATGATAATGATTACTATTTTTCCTTTATTTTGGATGAACATTCTTAATGAGCAAACGAACTCTGTGGTGCTGTTGGCGCTTGAGCTAGTGATCGAGGACTTTGAAAACGTGTATCGTTTTCTGTCCTCTTTTTTCCAGCCCCACAAGTGTTCACCAACAGTCTATCCCTAGCCTAAAAGGAGCACCTTTCGTTGCCTATCTTTTGTAGACAGTCTTAGTCTGAATTCAGTTCAATGATACGTACAAAAACCTATATCCGATAGAAAATGGGAAGAGGTGTGTATTTGGTTCGTTTATTATCCGTTTTCATAATTTGTTTGGATTAAAAATTTGTCTAAAATGAAGAAAAATAGTAGAGTAGTAGATGTTCATAAATCAAATATGAGGAGAAGATATGAAGAAACGTTTTTGGTTAAAAAGTAGTGTACTTACCTTGGTAGCAACCTATGGTGTATGGGCAGCTCATGCGAGCGCAGAGGAAGTTGCAGTCCAAATTCTGGGAGTGAATGATTTCCATGGTGCTTTGGATGCGACGGGAAGTGCCTACATGCCTGAGGGGAAAGTATCTGGTGCTGGGACGGCTGCTTTGTTAGGAACCTACCTTGATGATGCAGAAAGCGAATTTAAGGAAGAAAATAGTGATAAGCATAGCGAAAGTATTCGTGTACAGGCTGGTGATATGGTTGGTGCAAGTCCAGCCAACTCAGGTCTCCTCCAAGATGAGCCGACAGTCAAAGTGTTCAATGAGATGAACTTCGAGTATGGGACACTTGGAAACCATGAATTTGATGAGGGATTAGCGGAATATGACCGAATTATGGAAGGGGAAGCGCCAGCTGAAGGGACCTTCCATAAGATTGTGGATGAATACGAACGTGAGCCTGCTAAACAAGAGATTGTTATTGCAAATGTAGTGGATAAGTCTACGGGAGAAATCCCCTTTGGGTGGAAGCCTTATGCTGTGAAGAAGATTGTAACGCCATCTAATGAAGAAGTTCAAGTCGGCTTTATCGGTGTGGTAACAACTGAAATTCCAAACCTTGTCCTTCGGAAACATTATGAACAGTATGAGTTTCTTGATGAGGCAGAAAGTATTGCCAAATATGCGAAAGCACTTCAAAATCAAGGGATTCGTGCGCTAGTTGTCCTAGCCCATGTACCGTCTACTAGCAAGGACGGACAGGCCTTTGGTGATGCTAAAAAGATGATTGATAAATTAAATACTATTTATCCTGAAAATAGCGTCGACGTCGTCTTTGCAGGGCATAACCATGTCTATACAAATGGTTTAGCTGATCCAGATACGCTCATTGTGCAAGCGACTTCTCAAGGAAAAGCGTATGCAGATGTTCGTGGAGTATTGGATACAGTGACAAAGGATTTTGTGACTGTACCAACTGCAACAGTAACTGCAGTAGCACCAAAGGTCAAGCAACCGAAAGCATCAATTCAAGCCATTGTTGACGAAGCAAACCGTATTGTAAAAACGGTCACAGATGCTAAAATCAGTACGGCAGTCAGTGGAGAAACGATTACACGTGATGTCAATGATGCAAAAGAGAGTGCTGTCGGGAACTTGATTACTGCAGGTCAGCTGGCTATTGCCCGTAAGGCAGGCTACAAGGTAGATTTTGCCATGACCAATAACGGTGGTATCCGGGCAGACCTGCTCGTCAAAGAAGATGGTACGATTACATGGGGAGCTGCACAAGCCGTACAGCCATTTGGGAACATCTTGCAAATCGTTCAGATGACTGGTAAGCAGATTTATACTGTTCTCAATCAACAATATGATGAGGAAGAAAGATATTTCCTTCAAGTGGCAGGTCTTAGCTATACCTATACAGACGCAGAACATGCGACACCAGAAAATCCCTTTCAGGTAGTGGATGTCTATGATGAGGCAGGAAATAAGCTAGATCCAGAAAAAATCTATACGGTTGTCATCAATGACTTCCTATTTGGTGGAGGCGATGGTTTTTCTGAGTTCCGCAAGGCGACCCTGATTGGTGCAATCAATCCAGATACAGAGGTCTTTGTAGAATACCTAACGGATATCGAAAAAGCTGGACAGAAAGTATCGGCAATGGTTGGTGGTAAAAAGACCTATGTGAAGAAATCAGAGGCAGAAATAATGCCTGGTGAGCCTACTCCTGTGCCCAATGAAAATCCAGGTACAGTAGGTGGTACAAGACTACCAAATCAGGCCCCTACGGTAGGTCTATTGTCTCAAAATAAGAAGACACCCTATCAAGTAAGAGATGAGAAAGAGGGAGAAACTAGACCAACGATAGTGAAATCAGTTGAAGCCCCTGTTGCTAAGCAAACACTTCCGGATACTGGTGATATAGCAAGTACAGGTTTCTTGACTTTACTTGGTTTGACTAGCTTGCTAGGTGCAGTTGGTGTCCGGAAAAGTAGAAAAATAGCAGATAGCCTCTCAGCATCTTGCAATGAATAAAAACTGAATCAGACTAGAGAGGACAAATTCATCCTCTCTGGTCTTTATATTTAGAACCTATATTCACAATTCATACTCTTTGAAAATCTCTTCAAATTTCGTCAGTGTCGCCTTGCCGTAGGCTACGATGGTCATTTGCTTTGTAATACTCAATAAAAATCAAAAGTAGACTAGCTTTCACAATTCAGAATTGTGAAAGGTTGGAAATGAGAGTAGCACCGCTCATTTCCTTATAATCGAAGCCGAAGGTAGAACGAGTGTTCACCAAGGCAAGTTGACGAAGTATCCTTTTGATTTTTAAAGAGTATAAGCTCTATTTTCCACCTGCGATTATCCACAGGACTATAGCAGTAACCTTCGGCTAACTTTCTCGTTTGCTTTTTGAGTTTCTTTGAGTATCAGTGCTTCCATCTAAGGATCCTTTTTCAGTTACTCATCTGGAGCTAGGAAAATGTATCTTTTTCTATCATTTTAGTTTGACTTTGGTTTCATTCTAAGATATAGTCTAAAAGATTATATAAGACTGTATTTTAATCCTTCTCTGCCAGGGTCTTTTTCGCGTAGCGTTTAGGGGAATATAGGCTAGAGACCTAGAGAGATTGGGCTAGTTTGTTTAGGATACGATTGAGACAGGAAACATACTAGAAGTCAGACAAATGGTCAAAAGAATGGTATACTAAAGACATGACAAAAGCAGATATCATTTTTAAAGAGAACATCCAAAAAATTATGAATGAGGGCGTCTTTTCAGAAAATGCCCGTCCGCGCTATAAAGATGGAAGAATCGCCAATTCTAAATACATCACAGGCGCTTTTGCTGAGTACGATTTATCCAAAGGGGAGTTTCCTATTACTACCCTGCGCCCCATTCCAATCAAGTCAGCTATCAAGGAAGTTTGCTGGATTTACCAAGACCAGACCAATAGCCTTGAAGTCTTAAATGACAAGTACGGGGTGACTTATTGGAATGATTGGGAGGTAGGCTCTACAGGCACGATTGGTGAGCGTTATGGGGCGATTGTCAAAAAGCACCAGATTATGGACAAGCTTTTGAAGCAATTAGAGACCAATCCCTGGAATCGTCGCAATCTCATCTCGCTGTGGGATTATGAGGCTTTTGAGGAGACAGACGGTCTCCTACCATGTGCCTTTCAGACCATGTTTGATGTGAGACTAGTGGACGGGGAGATGTATCTCGATGCGACTCTTATCCAGCGGAGCAATGACATGCTAGTAGCTCATCACATTAACGCCATGCAGTATGTGGCGCTCCAGATGATGATTGCCAAACACTTCGGCTGGAAAGTTGGAAAATTCTTTTATTTTATCAATAATCTGCACATCTATGACAATCAATTTGAACAAGCAGAAGAACTCCTACGCCGTGAGCCAAGTGAATGCCAGCCCAAACTGACCTTAAATGTAGCAGATGGAACCAATTTCTATGACATCAAGCCAGAGGATTTTGAATTGATTGACTATACCCCAGTAAAACCGCAACTGAAATTTGATTTAGCGATTTAACAGGCACATATCTAAAAATAAAATAACAAATGAGGGTACTAGGCGATGCCTAGTCTCTGCGTTTTGTGGTGAATTTTGATAGAATAAAAGTCAAAGGAAAAGCGGAAAGGAAGAGGCAATGACAAAGAAGATTTCAGCTATTTGGGCACAAGATGAGCAAGGTTTGATTGGTAAAGAAGGTGGTCTTCCTTGGTCATTGAAAGCAGATTTAGAGCATTTTAAGCAGACGACTACAGGTCATGCAATGGTCATGGGACGTACAACCTTTGAGGGGATGGGCAAGCGCGTGCTTCCCAATCGTATCTCTATTATCCTAACCCATGACCAAGATTACCAGGTGGAACATGACCGTGCGGTTGTTTTGCATAGCGTAGAGGAAGTCCTAGACTGGTATCATCAGCAGGATCGGAACCTTTACGTTATTGGAGGAGGTCAGGTTTTTACAGCCTTTGAGACTTCGATAGATGAAATTGTCAAAACAGACATTCATAGTAGATTTGAAGGGGATACTTATTTCCCCAAGACTTTTGATTTGTCTGTATTTGAAGAAATCAGTGCGACCATGCACAGACGGGATGCAGAAAATCCTGTTGATTTTACCGTCAGAATTTTAAAAAGAAAAGAGAAATAGGCATGCAGAAAAGTTTATTTGGTTTATTTACTGCAATTTTATGTGCAATCTGTATGCTTTGTTCCATTCAGGCCTTCCATAAAAAACGATATGGATTAGCCCTTCTCTTTCTCTTAAATGCGGTGACCAACTTGGTCAATAGTATCCATGCCTTTTATGGCGTATTATTTTAATAGAAATAAGGACAAGAAATAATGACAGTACATCATCCAACAGAGCTTATCTATTGCTCATTTTGTGGAAAGAACCAAGAAGAAGTAAAGAAAATCATAGCAGGAAATAACGTATTTATCTGTAATGAATGTGTGGAATTAGCCCAAGAAATTATCCGTGAAGAATTAGCAGAAGAAGTCTTGATCGATCTGGCTGAGACCCCAAAGCCGCAGGAATTACTGACGATTTTAAACCACTATGTCATTGGGCAAGACCGTGCTAAACGTGCCTTAGCAGTAGCTGTTTACAATCACTACAAACGGATCAATTTCCAAGACAGTCGAGAAGAAAATGATGTCGATTTGCAAAAATCGAACATTCTCATGATCGGTCCGACAGGCTCAGGTAAGACCTTCCTTGCTCAAACCTTGGCGAAAAGTCTCAATGTACCCTTTGCTATAGCTGATGCAACAGCCCTGACAGAGGCAGGATATGTGGGAGAGGACGTTGAGAATATCCTCTTGAAGTTGCTCCAAGCAGCTGATTTTAATGTGGATCGTGCTGAGCGGGGAATCATTTATGTAGATGAGATTGATAAAATTGCTAAAAAAGGGGAGAATGTTTCTATTACCCGTGATGTTTCAGGAGAAGGCGTGCAACAGGCTCTTCTAAAAATTATCGAAGGAACTGTGGCTAGCGTTCCACCACAAGGTGGTCGGAAACATCCGCAACAAGAACTTATTCAGCTTGATACCAAAAATATTCTTTTCATTGTAGGAGGAGCTTTTGACGGTATTGAAGAAATTGTGAAGCAGCGCATGGGGGAGAAAATGATCGGTTTCGGTCATAACAACCGGGCTATTGATGAAAAAGAATCCTATATGCAACATATCATTGCAGATGATATTCAAAAATTTGGTATTATTCCAGAATTGATCGGTCGCTTGCCTGTCTTTACCGCCCTTGATCCGCTGACGACAGAAGATTTGATTCGCATCTTGACAGAGCCGAAAAATGCCCTTGTAAAGCAATACCAAACCTTGCTTTCCTATGATGGTGTAGAATTGGAATTTGAAAAGGAAGCCCTTGAAGAGATTGCTAAACGAGCAATTGAATGTAAGACAGGGGCACGCGGGCTTCGCTCGATTATCGAGGAAACTATGCTTGACATCATGTTTGAAGTACCAAGCCAAGATGATGTCAGACGTGTACGAATTACGAAAGAAGCAGTAGGTGGAAAGGCTCAACCAATCTTAGAGACTGCATGAGGAGACGAGATGGAAATCAACACAAATAATGCAGAAATCGTTTTGAGTGCAGTTTCTAAGGCTCAATATCCACAAGATGAGATGCCAGAAATTGCTCTGGCAGGGCGCTCCAATGTCGGAAAGTCCTCCTTTATCAATACTCTTCTCGGGCGTAAAAATCTAGCACGAACTTCTAGTAAGCCTGGAAAAACGCAACAACTGAATTTTTATAATATCGATGATAAGATTCGCTTTGTTGATGTGCCAGGCTATGGATATGCCAGAGTTTCAAAGGCAGAACGTGCCAAGTGGGGCAAGATGATTGAGGAATATTTGACCAGTCGCACGAACCTACGAGCAGTGGTCAGTCTCGTCGATATGCGCCATGAACCATCAGCTGATGATGTCCAAATGTACGAGTTTTTGAAATATTATGAAATTCCAGTGATCCTTGTGGCGACAAAGGCGGATAAGATTCCAAGAGGGAAATGGAATAAGCATGAATCCATGATTAAGAAAAAATTGAACTTTGACAAAAATGACCAGTTTGTCATCTTTTCATCTGAGACCAGACATGGATTTGACCATGCTTGGGCTAGTATTTTGAGTAAAATATAAAAAATGTAGGTTTTGACTACATTTTTTCTTATTTTTAGGTAAAATTCTTGCAAAATACTAGAAAGTATGATAGTATGAGAAAGGTTTGAAAAAACTGACCTAAGACAGTAGGGGAGTTCAACTCATAAAGATCCTACCGAGGCACAAAACGGATAGAAACGTATTTGTACTTTCGTGTCTAGGTTTGGCACGTTTTTTTATGGAGACGAGCTCGAACCCAAAATAATAACGGAGGTAAAACACTAATGAGTGAAGCTATTATCGCTAAAAAAGCAGAATTGGTTGATCAAGTTGCTGAGAAGATGAAAGCTGCTGCATCTATCGTAGTTGTAGACGCACGTGGTTTGACAGTTGAGCAAGATACAGTTCTTCGTCGTGATCTTCGTGGAAGCGAAGTTGAGTATAAAGTGATTAAAAACTCAATCTTGCGTCGGGCAGCTGAGAAAGCTGGTCTTGAAGAACTAGCATCTATTTTTGTTGGTCCATCAGCAGTTGCATTTTCAAACGAAGATGTTATTGCGCCAGCGAAAATCTTGAATGATTTTGCTAAAAATGCTGAAGCTCTTGAAATCAAAGGTGGTGCGATTGAAGGTAAAGTTTCTTCAAAAGAGGAAATCCAAGCCCTTGCAGCATTGCCAAACAGAGAAGGTATGCTTTCTATGCTTTTATCTGTACTTCAAGCGCCAGTTCGCAACGTTGCATACGCTGTTAAAGCTGTTGCAGAAAGCAAAGAAGACGCTGCTTAATGCGTCAGTAGGTAGCCTAGGGCTACATCTATCTATTATTCATTAAAAACAAAACTATTTGGAGGAAATAACAATGGCATTGAACATTGAAAACATTATTGCTGAAATTAAAGAAGCTTCAATCCTTGAGCTTAACGACCTTGTAAAAGCGATCGAAGAAGAATTTGGTGTAACTGCAGCTGCTCCTGTAGCTGTTGCTGCAGCTGGTGCTGCTGATGCAGCTGCTGCTAAGGATTCATTCGACGTTGAATTGACATCTGCTGGTGATAAAAAAGTTGGCGTTATCAAAGTTGTACGTGAAATCACAGGTCTTGGTCTTAAAGAAGCAAAAGAACTTGTTGATGGAGCACCTGCAGTGGTTAAAGAAGGTGTTGCAACTGCAGAAGCTGAAGAAATCAAAGCTAAATTGGAAGAAGCTGGAGCTTCAGTTACTCTTAAATAAGAATTACATCATCATTAAATTGCGGAATCCCTATTTACCAGTCTTTGAGAGCGATAAGCGATTGAAAGAAACTGATAAATTGATTTGGTTTCCTGCCAAAACCCCTGCCAAAATCTTGGCAGGGGTTTTGTTTTAATAAATTTTCATAGCACGTAAAGATTTTAATCAGAATCTGTAGAAATCATAATTGTGATGAGACTAATCATCTCATCAAGTACATCTACAAGTGGAATCCCCTTTGTATAGCTATATTTTTTCGAATAATTTTGCCATTGTTGATTCTGAATAGGGTCAGATTTGAATCTAGCAAGTAGTTCAATAATTTTATTGAAATCAAGGTCAGTTTCGCGATAGGAAAAAGTTCTTTGACAAGCATTTTTTAACTGAATGAAATCAATATCTTTTTCTTCAATTTTGAAAGAATATAAACATCGTAAAAGTCTTTGCTTCTGCTGTTCAAGAAATTTCGTGAATAGATGGTTTGGAGTTTCTCAGCTAAAATTGTTTCAATCGTATATGCAATGATTGGAAATGTGTCTTCATTAAAAATAGCTTTGTAGTCATATGTAATCGGCTGTGGAGTTACAACATCACCTGTCGCAATATCTAAATGGATAATTTGTTTAATATTCTCAAGTTGGCACAAAATGGTTGCACGATAGCCTCCATAATCATCACTTTCTTTAATAGCTGTGATAGATTGAATTGTGAAAGAAATACCTTCTTCTAAATCTGCTAAAATTTCTTTAAGTTGCTGTTTAACAGTTTCTTTCGAGAGCCTTATTTGATGGAACAAAAAGTCAATATCAACAGTGCTACGAGACTCAACTCCGATGACATTTGAAAGTAGGAATCCTCCTTTGAAAATATAGTGATTTGAATAGGGACTTTGACTTAATTTTTTCAAAATCACTTCTAGAAAGTAATAGGTCATAACGGAATTAAAGGTTAATCCAGTATTTTTTGATATTTTATGACAGAGTGCTGTTAATTTAGCTTTATTCATATTAGGACCTCCAGAGTTTGTTTAACTCTTTCTAAAGCATTCATTTTTCTAGCATATTCATGGAGTTTTGCAATATTTTTTTTGGGATAGTTCCCATAAGATTGAAGTGTTTTGACAAAGAGTTCAGAATCAATTTTTTCTCTATGTATCACAAAATCACAAACAATACGTTCAAAATCATACACCCTTACTCTGTTTCCCATAGGAGTAGCTACAGTAGTCATTCCTAACTCGCTGTATTCTTTAGAAACGGAATGAATATTCAAATTAGCTGGAGGAGTATTAAAACGGTAGCCTCTAGGAATTGTTACGTCAAAATATTGTGGAATTTCATCTGTAAACTGTTGCAGATACAGTGCCGAAATATAAGAGAAAATAGCTTTGGGATAACGGTACTGAAAGAAGTAGTATTCGTCGTAGTCTCCGTCTGGGGTTAGGAAAATTCCTTTCTCAACTCGGAAGAGAATCCCTGCTTTCTCTAGTCTTGTCAAATATATTGTTGGAATATCTAGTGCTATACAATCTTTATAGGTGATAATGCCATTGTTGTTTTTTATAAATTCGAGTAGAATTTCTTTTTTTGACATGTTTACTCCTTTTTTTGTTGCGTTTATACTACAATTTTACAATATTTGTTGTGTAAAAGCAACATTTTGTTTTCCCTCACTGATTGTGCTGAAGGAAGAGAATTATTAGCTTGTAACGGCTAAGTATGGTGTTTTGGCTCTATTAGTTGAAAAAGAAGCGGAGGTTGAGGAGATAGATGCGGCTTTGGCTAAGTTTAGTGAAGACACAACACCTCAAATGAAGCAACAAATAGCACTCGAGATATAAGAAAAAAGGCTGACAAATAATATTGAACGCGGTAAAATGAAGTCAAGAAATCACAAAAGGAGAATAGACCATGCCCCAAACACTAGAAGAAATGTATCTTCAATTAGAAGAATGGTTGGCACAAGGTTTTACAAGCTCCGAAGATCGAGCCAACCATCAAGCCTTAAAAGAACAGTATGAAGATGAAAATCTTGAGTATAGCTTTTCAAAAGAAGAAATCACAAGTCAATTAGAGACCATCATTACAAGTCGTGAGAATGACTTTCCAGCCCCTTGATTTGGTTGCCAAAGTAGATGAACTATACAAAGAACAAGCTAACTATTACCGTAAGTAGTTGTCCTTGAATGATGTTGGAACAAATTGTGCCAAGCTTTTTGATTACTGCCGCAATAGGACTGATTTTGCTTGCCTTTTATCAGAGCGTGAAAGTTTTAGATGGCTTGTTTTTCATCGAATTCATCAGTGGCTTAGTCTTTATAGAAATCTATGGAATGTACCTCTTCTTCACAGAACAAAATCTCTATACCGATGATTGAGCAACTAATGGTATTTGGACTTTTATAGGATTTTTTATTGCACTTAATTTTTTGCTTGTACTTGAACTTATGACCAATATTGTGAGAAGTAGAAGTACAGTATACAAATAGGGCTACCAAGGCCGTCTGGATTACCCAGCTCGTGCCAATCACCGGATTATCCGTATGGATTTGGGAGAGGAGGAGTGGGGCTTCCAGTACTCGCCTTATGCTTATTTTAACGAGCACTGCATCTTCCTCAACACCCAGCATGTGTCTATGGTGATTACCCGCCAGACCTTTGAGCAACTCCTTGATCTGGTGGATACCTTCCCGGGCTACTTTGTAGGTTCTAACTCTGACCTGCCTATTGTCGGCGGATCCATCTTGACCCACAACCACTACCAGGGAGGCCGTCATACCTTCCCTATGGAAATAGCAGAGCTGGAGAGCCAGTTTACCTTTGCTGGCTATGAGGACATCTCAGCTGGTATCGTCAAGTGGCCCATGTCCGTTATCCGCTTGACAGGAGTGGACAAGGACCGCTTGGTGGACTTGGCAGATAAAATTCGTCTGGTCTGGTCTAGCTATTCTGATCCAGAGTTGGACATCTTGGCCTTTACAGGGGATACCCCTCACCACACCGTAACCCCTATTGCCAGAAAACGTGGTGACCTCTTTGAGTTGGACATTGTTCTCCGTGACAATCATACGTCCGCACAATACCCAGACGGGATTTACCACCCACATCCAGATGTTCAACACATTAAGAAAGAAAACATTGGTCTCATCGAGGTCATGGGGCTGGCCATCCTGCCACCCCGCTTGAAAACAGAGCTGATGGAAGTTGAAAAGTACTTGCTGGGACAAGACCATCAAGTCGCAGATTATCACCTGCCTTGGGCAGAAAAACTCAAAGCAGTCCATCCAGAGGTGACAGCGGAGACCGTGATAGGGATTGTTCAAGAGGCTGTTGGTCAAGTCTTTGTCCGAGTGCTGGAAGATGCTGGCGTCTACAAACGAGATGTAGCAGGTCAGGCAGGTTTTCGACGCTTTGTCGAGGCCATTTAGTAGAAGAATAGGAGATACACTTTAGGTGGAGCTGGCATTCCAACAACCCAGACAGGTATGGGAATCACTAAGAAATAAAAGGCAGTAAGTTCAGATAAGAAAAGAATGGCTTCATGAAAGGAAGAGATTTGATCTGCCAACTGATATTTGTCAACAAGTAACAAGTCTCTTCCTTATATGAGACAACCTACAACAAAAAATTGATTTCTTCAATTTTTTGTTGACACTATGCACTCAAAATAAATCCTTTCTTGAATTGAAAGATGAATTGGTTGAAGAAATTGCACAGCTAGATGTTGATTTGACAAGATTACAAGAAAAATGTCCCCTTAAACAAGGTGACAGAAGTTACTTTTAAATAAGAATTACATCATCATTAGATTGCGGAATCCCTATTTACCAGTCTTTGAGAGCGATAAGCGATTGATAGAGACGGATAAATTGATTTGGTTTCCTGCCAACCCCCCTGCCAACATTTTGGCAGGGGATTTATTTGAATAAAAATGTAAGAGTGGACAATAGAAGTGCCCTCTTTTTGAGGAGTTTAAAGAGAAGAAATACTCTTCAAACCTTGTCAGCCTTGCCTTGCTATAGGCTAGTATACTCATTTAGTTTAACTTTTATTACTTCAACGATTGTGGAAACTATGTTTCTCTATTTCCAACTTCCAATCATCTGCTAGATGATTGGAACTCGCTTTGCCGTACTCTACGATTGTTACTGACTATCGTCAGTATGATTTCCAACCTTCAACAGTCATTAGACTGTTGAAGCAGCCTGCAGCTCCTTGCCTAGTAATAAAAGTAAACGAAACAACTATATAGCTCCAGCGTCAATTGGTCGTACTGAGTAAAAGCTGCAGTGGAAGTTCTAGCCTGTTCTCTTAAAGAAGGAAGTATCTGTGATTGTATCTGCTTGTCTATGTTTGTTTTTTGAGGAATGATGTATGAGGAAGCATCAGTATTTTGATCTGTAGTCTTAGGGAAAGCGCCACATCCAGCCTAAGCACATATCCTAAGCTAGGGGATTAGCAACTATTCTACTTTTTCAATATGTTTTGCTTGTTTTTTTAGAAGATGGGAAATTGCCTTGCTTCTTGTTTTTAAAGAAGATAGAATGAGGAAGTAACGATATGTCAGGACAACCTTATAAGGTTTTTGAAATGCAAAGGAGGGGAAAGATTTAATCTTCAAAAGATAAGGGGAAGTTTGTGGCATTGATCATATAATAAAGATATAAACATTTGCAAAGGGAGAAACAGATGAAAAACAATCATTCAGAAAAAAAGTGTTTCCATAGTATTCGGACCCTAGCAGTCGGGGCCTGCTCTGTCATGATCGGAATGGCATTTTTGGGAGGAACCGTTGTTTCTGCAGAAGAAGTAGCAGAAACAGGTGTAGATACGAGTGTCGTTGCTGCAGCAGAAGAAAAGTCCAGAACTGCAGATGAAGCAGAAATAGCAGGCGCACATCCAGTAGCTGATGAAGTCGAACCTGCTCTTCAATCTACCCCTGTAAGAGCAGAGAATAAAGCCGCATCCACAGAATCAGAAGAAGCGCTGAAAACAGAGAATGAAACTGAATCAACAGCGACAGTAGAAGCAGAAAAATCAGAGAATAAAGCTATTACCTCAATACCGGTAGAAGAAAGTGGAGAAATACCTAAAGATGAGCTCCCTTTTCCAGAAGAAGCGCAACTCAGACCAAAGGAAGTCAAGTTTGATAGTTGGGCGGATTTATTAAACTGGCAACCAGATGCTCGAGAAGACGATGCTTTGAATCGTGGTTCTGTTCCACTAGTAGAGCGACATCAAGGGGAAATCATCAATCCAAAAGCAAGCAGTGAAGCTAAGGTTCAAGCCTTGTCCAATATGAATTCTAAAGCAGAGAATCATGCTTCTGTCGGAGGAGAAGAATTTAAGGCCTACGCTTTTGATTACTGGCAGTATGTAGACTCTATGGTCTTTTGGGATGGCCTTGTTCCAACCCCTGATGTGATAGATGCTGCTCATAGAAATGGTGTGCCAATCTACGGTAGTCTTTTCTTCAATTGGTCTAGTAGTCAAGAGGATCAAGATCGTCTTGCTGAAGCCATGCAACAAGATGAGAGTGGTGCTTTTCCAGTTGCTCGGAAATTAGTAGATCTTGCCAAATACTATGGTTACGATGGGTATTTTATCAATCAAGAAACTGCTGGGCAAAAAGTGTCTGAATTGCCAGAAAAAATTCGTGACTTTATGGTTTATATCAAGGAATATGGTGAGTCAGTTGGGCATCCAATCAAGGTATCTTGGTATGATTCTATGACCAATTCTGGTAGTAGACACTATGTGAATGGTGTCAGTAATGTTAATGACTACTATATCAAACCTGTAGATGGAAAAACTCCTGCAGATACGGTATTTGCAAACTTTAATTGGTCACAAGGCACCAATGATACGACCGTTGAGCATATGAAATCGCTTGGTCTCAATCCATTTGATGTCTTTGCTGGATTTGAATTACAGCAAGGAGGTTCTTATCATTCAAATATCAACTGGGATGCTCTGATTGATAAGGATACAGGAAAGCTTCGTCTATCCTTGGGCCTCTTTTCTCCAGATACCATTACTAGCCTTGGGAAAACAGGTGAAGATTACCATGAAAATGAAAATATTTTTTGGACAGGCTATCAAGGTAATCCAACAGGGAATAAGCCAGCAGATAAACAATGGTATGGAATTGCTAATGTGATTGCGGATAAGACCCCGATTGTCGGACGGACTTTCCATACATCATTCAATACAGGGCATGGGAAGAAGTGGTTTGTAGATGGAAAAGTGTCCAAAGATTCTGAGTGGAACTATCGTTCTGTTTCAGGTATATTACCAACCTGGCGGTGGTGGGTGACGACTGATGGGACACCTTTAGATATTCATTATGATTTTGATGATGCCTATAATGGTGGGAATTCACTTGCTTTTAAGGGAACGGTTGAGCGAGCAACTAAGCAAGATGTAATGTTGTATTCAACCAAATTGGAGCCTACTGCCACCTCTAAACTGCGCCTAACCTATCAAGGAGGAGAAGGAGCAATTGTCAAAGTTGGTTTAGCAACAACACCAGACTATAAGAATGTAGAATTTTATACTCTATCAACCGCAAATAGTAGGGGATGGAAAACAGAAGTTTTTGATCTAGCCAAGTTGACAGGTAAGACCATCTATGGAATCAAGCTCGCTTTTGAATATGATAGAGCTGTGGAAGATTATTCTTTCAAATTGGGGGAATTATCTATTGCAGAGAACGAAACAGCACCTGCCATCCCAACTGAGATAAGGGTGAAAGCAAAAGTGATTAAAAATGCCCAAGATGCTGAAGCTATTTTGCAGTTTAAGGGAAATACTGATGCAGATTATTATGAAGTATATGCAGAAGTTGGAAATGAATGGAAATTGCTAACGGGATCATCTTCTACGACCATTTATATACCAAAATTGAGCCGAGACACTCAAGATACAGGTACTACACAGCGTCTCAAGATTGTCTCCGTCGGCAAGAATGGGATTCGTTCAGAAGCAGGAATTGCAGATTTTGATTGGGGACTGACGGTTCGCGATACGACCCTGCCAAGACAAGCAGCCCCCAATGTAGTATTAGGGGCGATAGTGACAGGGACTAGCTATCCTCAAAATGGTGGGAATGAAGGACCAGAAAGCATGCTAAATGGCACCATTACCAGTCTGTCAGATAAATGGTGTATTTCAGATACTAATGCCTCTGTAGATATCAAATTGACCCAGCCTCGTACGATTGTCCGTTGGGTGGTAGATCATGCTGGTGCTGGTGGAGAATCAGTCAATGATGGTTTGATGAATACCAAGGATTTTGACTTATATTACAAGGATGAAAATGGTGAATGGCAATTAGCAAAGGCTGTTCGAGGGAATAAGGCTCATACATCGGACATCCTCCTTGATCAACCAATCACGGCTCAGGAATGGCGTTTACATGTTATTGTCGCTGACAATGGAACACCGTGGAAAGCGATTCGGATTTACAACTGGAAGATGTACGAGAAACTTGATACAGAAACTCCAAATATCCCAATGAACCATGCCCTTGCGCGTGATTTGGGAAATAACCATATTCAGCTTGGATTCAAAGATGTTCCTGCTCATACAACGATTCGGGTTTATGATTCGAATGAAGCTAGTGAGCCAATTGCAGTGGCAAGAACAGATCAAAAAGGCAATCTTATCCTTGATCCCATTGCCTTTGACAAGCGTCCATCTGTCCTCTACTATAGAGCCCAGGCTGAGAATATGGATGTGAGTAATCTGTTAGCAGTGCTAGTACCGAAAGAAGAAACGAAGATCAAGACCGTTAATTGGGAAACACCAGTGATGAAACGGGTCTATCAAACCGGAGAAGCCTTGTCCTTGGCAGGCTCTAGCCTTCGAGTAGCCTACGATAGTGGTGAAGCTGATAAGATTATCCCGCTGACTTATCCTGGTGTTACCGTCCAACCTATTTCAACCAATCAGTATGGGGAGCAACGTTTGGCAGTTCAGTATCTAGGACATCTATTAGCCTCACCTTTGACAGTTTATGTCTTGCAATCTGCCCTTCCAGCCACAGAGGTTGTTGGTCTGGAAGTAACAAGATTTCCTAAAGCAGCATATATGCTAGGGGAGGATTTGTTTTTAGAAGATGGCAGGTTTAAGGTCTGGACAGCAGATAATCAATCGTACGAGCATGCCTTGACTGATGAGGGTGTCGTGGTCACTGGCTATAATAAGAATCAGGTTGGAGAGCAAGTCCTTACGCTTAGCTATAAAGGGGCAAGTACCCAGTATCGGGTGCAAGTTTTGCCACAACCAAGGGTGGAGAATCCAACACCTCAGCCACGTCCAGACACTCCTCCAGGTGATGATAGCAATAAGGAAGAAGGAGTATCTACAGTGCGACCACCAGAGGTAGAAAAAGATCAAGGTGTAGCAATTCAAGGACGTCACCGCCTTCCTGTCGTCACACAGGTGGTTCATCAAGGGCAGACAGTTAGTCCAGAACAGGAAACAAGGCTTGCTCATTCCCCTCAGACTTCTTCAGAAAAAGCAGCGAAGTCAGAGACCAAGGTCGAGAAAAAAGATGAGGCGACCAAGGCTATTTCCTCTTCTGACAATAAGAGCAAGAAAGTAGAGAAGAGTCCAGGCTCTTCGTCTGCAGCTAAGAAAGAAAAAACGCCTACATCTTCTCCTGATACGATAAAGGAAGCTGGGACTAAAGAAACAAAACCAGCAAGTAAAAACGATTCAGGTCCAATTGTAGCAGGACTCGCCCTTATAGCAACCGTGATCGGCACCCTCTACTATTTTGTAATGAAGCATCGAAAAAAAGAAAGCAAATAGTAGTGTTGCTTTTGGGAAACCTAACCGTTAGATTTTACCTGCCTTAGTTGCCAATGTCTAGCCCGTGGGGATGACAATTTTTAGAAATAGCAGCTTTTTATAAGAGATGTTGCCTAAGCAAGAACATGTTAGAGTGTTCTTGCTTTTTTGATGCATAGCGCCCCGCAAGCCATCTGTCATTTATACTCTTGAAAAATCAAAAGGATCCTTCGCCAACTTGCCTTGGTGAAGGATCGTTCTACCTTCGGCTTCGATTATAAGGAAATGAGCGGTGCGAATCTCATTTCCAACCTTTCACAATTCTGAATTGTGAAAGCTAGTCTACTGTTGATTTTTATTGAGTATTAGTTCATACCTAAAGGGAACCACAGCTATACTCATTTCGTTTATCTTTTATTACTTCAACGATTGCGGAAGCTACGTTTTCTTATTTCCAGCTTCTAATCATCTTCTAGATAATTGGAACTCGCTTTGCCCTACTCTACGATTGTTACTGACTATCGTCAGTATGATTTCCAACCTTCAACAGTCATTAGACTGTTGAAGCAGCCTGCAGCTCCTTGCCTAGTACTAAAAGTAAACAAAATAACTACAATGCTGACTCCCTCTGTGTCTTTCTTAAGATTAGGTAAACAAGAAGTTAAAAGTTTACCAATCTTTTATAAATTTAAGAATCACTAACTCGGTCGTCTTTCTAATCCTAGTCTTTTAACTAAAAGGGGTAGTGATATATCTGTATTTTAAGGGAATGGAGATAAAAAATAAGCAATAAATGAGAAAAATGATTGACAAAACCGGTTTACTAGATTATAATGAACCTGTAAACGCTTTACAAATCGCTATATAAAGGAGTTAAGAGTATGGATCAAGAGTTTTCATTGGATCAGTTTTCTCTAAAAGGAAAGATTGCTTTGGTGACAGGAGCTTCGTATGGGATTGGCTTTGCCATCGCATCTGCCTATGCTAAAGCAGGGGCGACAATTGTTTTTAACGATATCAATCAAGATTTGGTTGATAAAGGGATAGCAGCTTACAAGAGCGCAGGAATTGAGGCACACGGCTATGTCTGTGATGTGACAGATGAAGAGGGAATACAAGCCATGGTAGCTCAAATTGAGCTAGAAGTTGGGGTGATTGATATCTTAGTGAACAATGCAGGTATCATTCGGAGAACCCCTATGCTTGAAATGACAGCAAGTCAGTTCCGTCAAGTAATTGATATTGACCTGAATGCTCCTTTTATTGTTTCTAAGGCAGTTATTCCATCTATGATTAAAAAAGGTCACGGTAAAATCATCAATATTTGCTCGATGATGAGTGAGTTGGGACGTGAAACAGTATCGGCTTATGCAGCAGCTAAGGGCGGTCTTAAGATGTTGACAAAGAATATTGCTTCAGAATATGGTGAGGCTAATATTCAATGTAATGGGATTGGTCCTGGTTATATCGCCACCCCCCAAACAGCTCCCTTGCGGGAACTTCAAGAAGATGGCTCCCGTCATCCTTTCGATCAATTTATCATTGCGAAGACACCAGCAGCTCGTTGGGGAGAAGCTGAGGATCTGATGGGGCCAGCAGTCTTTTTAGCGAGTGATGCAAGCAATTTCGTGAATGGGCATATTCTCTATGTAGACGGGGGAATTTTAGCTTATATTGGGAAGCAGCCAGAAGCATAAGACAAGGAAAGAATAGAAAAGGAATAAGGGATAGATATGAAAATTGCACTGATCAATGAAAATAGTCAAGCGACTAAAAATAGTCTCATTTTTGAAACGCTGAAAGAAGTAACAGATGCCAAAGGCTATCAAGTCTTTAACTATGGAATGTATGGCAAAGAGGGGGAAAGTCAGTTAACCTATGTCCAAAATGGTTTATTGGCATCCATTCTTCTAGTTAGTAAAGCAGCAGACTTTGTCATTACAGGATGTGGCACAGGAGTAGGGGCTATGCTAGCGGCTAATAGTTTCCCAGGAGTAGTCTGTGGCTTTGCAGCAGACCCTACAGATGCCTACCTTTTTTCACAGATAAATGGAGGAAATGCCCTGTCTCTCCCATTTGCAAAAGGATTCGGCTGGGGAGCTGAATTAAATCTCAAATTACTTTTTGAGCGTCTGTTTGCAGAGGAGATGGGTGGCGGTTATCCACGTGAACGCGTCGTTCCAGAGCAACGAAACGCCCGTATTTTGAATGAAATGAAGGCGATCACCTATAAAGACTTGCGAACTGTTCTTCAGGAAATAGATCAGGAGTTTTTGAAAGAGACAATTTCAGGTGAGCATTTCCAAGAGTACTTCTTTGCGAATTGTCAGAACGAATCCATTGCAGCCTATTTGACTTCCGTGTTAGAAAGCTAAGAAAGAGGGGCAGGTATGAAGAAGGTTCTACTGATTGGAGAACCCTTACTGCGCATTACACCAACGAACTATCAAGAAGTGGCAGATGGTGTGGAAAGCCGGATATTTTTTGGGGGATCAGAAATCAATGTCGCCTGTAATCTTCAAGGTTTTGGACGTGCTACCAAACTCTTGACCGCTCTACCCCAAGGTTCTTTAGGCGATAGATTTTTACGTTTCTTAGACGAAAAAGGAATCGATACTTCCAGTATCCAACGCCAAGGAGAACGCGTGGGATTATACTATATGGAAGCAGGTTTTGGTTGCCGTCCTAGTCAAGTCTACTATGACCGTGGCCAATCGAGCTTGGAATGTCTTCAGCTTGATCAAGTTCAGATGGATTCATTATTTTCAGAAGTGGAATGGGTTCACTTTAGTGGGATTACGGTGGCTGTTGGTTCAGCTGTGAGAGCCTGGCTTATTCAGCTACTACAAGAGGCAAAATGCCGCCAGATTCCGATTTCAATGGATCTGAACTGGCGCTCTAAGATGATTGGGCTCAAAGAAGCAAAAAAGATTTTTTCAGACTTTGCGACTTATGCAGATTACTGCTTTGGTCTAGAACCTATTATGGTGAATGCAGAAGATTGGACCTTATTTGAACGGGATAAAGCAAGTGTTCAGATGATACAAGAACGAATGCAGGCTTTAAAAGAAGTTTATGGATTTCAGGCAATTTTCCACACAATGAGGCAAACAGATGAAGTGGGGAGAAATCTCTATAAGGCCTATGGCTTAGCCGATGTATTTTCTTGTTCACAGGAATTGAAAACACAGGTATTGCAGCGCGTGGGCAGTGGCGATGCCTTTGTCGCAGGGGCATTGTACCAATTATTGGAGGGAAGCTCTTTAACGTCGATCTTGAATTTTGCAGTTGCTAGTGGGACCTATAAATGTAGTGTAGAGGGAGATCAAATGAGGCAGTCCGCTCCCCAAATCGCCTCCCTACTAGACGGAAAAAATGATATTGTACGATAAAGGAGGAGAGATGAGACCATCACAAATGATTGCAGAACTGAAAGCACAAGGCCTGGTTGTAGTCGTTAGAGGAGATGATAAGGAAGTTGGCTTTAAGACGGCGCAAGCCTGTATCGCAGGAGGGATTACAGCTGTAGAAGTAGCCTATACAAATCCAGATGCAGGCATCATTATTGCGGAACTAAAGGCCTATTATCAAGGCAATCCGTCCGTTTTAATTGGAGCGGGAACCGTTCTAGATCCTGTAACCGCACGGCAAGCGATTATGGCAGGTGCTGCCTACATTGTTTCGCCATCTTTTAGTAAGGAAGTGGCAAAGATATGCCATCTTTATGCAGTCCCATACCTCCCGGGCTGTATGACCTTGACGGAGATTACAACTGCTCTAGAAGCAGGATGTGAAATGATCAAACTATTTCCTGGTAGCGTTTTGGGACTGGGCTATATTGGAGCCATCAAAGCTCCGTTACCTCAAGTCTCTATCATGGTGACAGGAGGGGTCAAACTGGATAATATCGCAGATTGGTTCACTGCTGGAGCAGACGCCCTTGGGATCGGTGGGGAATTTAACCAATTAGCTTCCAAGGGAGAGTTTGATACCATTCAAGAATTGGCGACTGCATATAGCCGTTCTAGAAACAGTCAGAACTAAATCCCTCAAAAGAAAATACCAACCTCCTATCCTTTTCCATAAAGACAAGAAACGATTGGATAGGGTTTATTGAGAGTACAGATAGGAAGAAGGGGAAGTGATTCTTGCTTGGCTAGGGATTGTTTCTTCTTCCCCATTTTCCCTATTGGGGTAGGGGCTTGCTATCTTTAGTCTTGTTTGGTATCCTATTTCAAACGTTTGCACTGTTTGAGACGAAGGATTATTTTTTTGAAATAAAACATTGTTAACATACTCACAAATTTTGTAAAAGCTATTGACAAGTGATGTTCAATAGTCTACAATACAAAGTGTAAGTAAACCGGTAAAGTTAGAAAGAGAGAGTTATGATTAAAATCCTCATCGTTGCTCATGGAAGCTTTGCTAGCGGGATTCTGACTTCATTAAAGTTAATTGCAGGAGACATAGAGAGAGTTGAAGCGATTGATTTTGTGGAAGGAATGTCGGCTAAGGAAGTAAAGGAGCACATCCAATCAGCCCTATCAAACGAGAAGGAAGTGCTGATTTTAACAGATTTATTAGGAGGTACTCCTTTCAAAGTGAGTGTAGAATTAGCCACTAAACAGTCTGAACAGGCAGTTCTAGTCCTTTCAGGTCTGAATCTTGCTATGTTACTGGAAGCTCATTTTGCTCGGGCGACAGCTGATATCCACCAATTAGCTAGTAAACTGATTACTACAGCCAAGGATGGGATTGTCGATTCCGTCAGTCTTTTAGCAGAAGATTGTCAAGATGAAGATGTATTTGAAGACGGTATTTAAAAGGAGGAGTTATGATAAAAGAAGTTGTGATTGAACCCATTGCAAAAGCAGAAGAATTCAAACGTTCCCCTCTTTTGAGTAAGAAAGAAGTGGAAGCAGCAATAGAGTTGGCGATTCAACAACTTGTCATGAACTGTGATTATTTTGGTGATTTATTTCCGACCCCTGCTACGGCTGCTAATCGTTATCCTAAAATGGATAATACGGAGTGGACGAATGGTTTTTGGACAGGCATGCTTTGGCTAGGGCAGGAGTATTCTTCAAGTGAGAAAATGAAAGCGTTAGCAAAGATGAATACCCAGTCCTTTCTAGAACGTGTTCAAAAGAGAATCGAATTAGACCATCATGATTTGGGCTTTTTGTATTCGCTCTCCACAGTAGCCGATTATAAACGGACAGGTAGCAAGGAAGCCTTGGAAGCCTCGCTCTTAGCAGCGGATAAGTTGATGGAACGGTATCAGGAAAAGGGTGGTTTTATTCAGGCTTGGGGAGAGCTGGGGAAGGCAGAAGATTATCGCTTGATTATTGATTGCTTGCTCAATTTACAACTACTTTTCTTTGCTTATGAGCAGACAGGGAAACAGGCTTATTATGATGTAGCAGTTCAGCATTTTTATGCTTCGGTGAACACGGTTATTCGCAACGATGCTTCGACCTTTCATACCTACTACTTTGATCCAGAAACAGGAGAAGCGCTGAAAGGGGTTACACGTCAAGGCTTTAGTGATGATTCTTCTTGGGCACGTGGGCAGTCTTGGGGAATCTATGGGATTCCTTTGACCTATCGCAAAGTAAAAGACCCTGCTTGTTTCAACTTGTTTAAGGGAGTGACCAATTACTTTCTTAACCGTTTACCAGAGGACTATGTTTCTTATTGGGATTTGATTTTTAGCGATGGCAGTGGCCAGGCACGTGATTCCTCAGCTACAGCAGTAGCGATCTGTGGTATCCACGAAATGCTCAAATATTTACCGGAAGTTGATGAGGATAAGGAAACTTATAAATATGCGATCCATACGATGTTACGGTCGCTGATTGACAACTATGCCAATCGTGACCTAGCACCGGGTCGTCCCTTGCTGCTTCACGGGGTCTACTCTTGGCATTCAGGAAAAGGGGTAGATGAAGGGAATATCTGGGGAGATTATTATTACTTAGAAGCCTTGCTTCGTTTCTATAAAGATTGGGAATTGTATTGGTAGGAGGATAAGATGACAAAACCAAATATTGTAATGGCTCGTATTGATGAGCGCTTGATTCACGGACAGGGGCAACTATGGGTTAAATCTTTAGGTTGTAATACAGTTATTGTAGCAAATGACAAGGTGAGCGAAGATAAGATTCAGCAGACATTGATGAAGACAGTTATTCCAGAGTCAGTAGCGATGCGCTTCTTCTCTTTGCAAAAAGTGATTGACGTCATCCACAAGGCAAATCCTGCTCAGACCATCTTCTTGGTCATCAAAGATTTGCAAGATGCCTTGACCTTGGTTAAAGGGGGAGTGCCGATTACAGAATTAAATATCGGGAATATCCATAATGCACCCGGCAAAGTTCAAGTTACACGATCTATCTTTTTCAGTCCAGAAGATAAGGCAGCAGTGAAAGAGTTGAGCGATGTCTATAAGGTTCGTTTTAATACCAAGACCACACCATCAGGCAATGACGGTGCAGTCGAAGTGAATGTATTGGATTATATCTAAGAACCTATATTCACAGTTCAGTGCTTTCATCGTAAGGGGCGATTTTCAGCTCGTCATCGTTCGTTTTTTTCAAAAATACAGCCAGTATTTCCTCAAAAAACGGTCTTGATGAGCGAAAAACCATCTCTTCTATAAAGGCACTTTACTTGTGAATACAGGGTCTAAAAAGTAAATAAGGAGAATTATCATGACAATCAGTCTAATTCAAGCAGTGCTCATCGGTCTGTGGACGGCTTTCTGTTTTAGCGGTCTATTGTTGGGAATTTACACAAACCGATGTATCGTACTTTCTTTTGGGGTCGGAATCATCTTAGGAGATCTTCCAACCGCCTTAGCGATGGGAGCTATCAGTGAGCTTGCCTATATGGGATTTGGCGTTGGTGCAGGGGGAACTGTTCCACCTAATCCAATTGGACCGGGTATTTTTGGGACCTTAATGGCGATTACCAGTGCTGGTAAGGTCACACCAGAAGCAGCTCTCGCCCTTTCAACCCCTATCGCAGTTGGGATTCAGTTCTTGCAAACATCCGCATACACCTTGCATGCTGGAGCGCCAGAATCAGCTATCAAACATCTTCGTGCAGGAAATCTAGCTAAATTTAAGCGGGTTGCAAATGGGACAGTGATTACCTTTGTCGTTTTAGGTTTTGTTCTTGGTTTCTTAGGGGCTTATTCGATGGATACTCTTTTGAAATTAGTTGAGTTGATTCCACCAGTATTATTAACTGGTTTGAGTGTAGCAGGTAAGATGCTTCCAGCTCTCGGTTTTGCGATGATTTTATCTGTCATGGCTAAGAAAGAATTGATTCCATTTGTGCTTCTGGGCTATGTCTGTGCAGCCTATTTGCAACTACCAGTTATCGGTATTGCGATTGTCGGTAGTATCTTTGCCCTTAATGAATTCTTCAATAAGCCAGAACAAGTAGCAGTAAAACAGGAGGAAACGCACGATGACTGGATCTAAATTAACTAAGAAAGATTATATCAATACCTCATTGAGAGCATTCTTCTTGCAGAATGGCTTTAACTACAGTAACTATCAAGGTATTGGCTATGCAAATGTGATGTATCCAGCCTTTAAGAAACACTTTGGCGATGACAAGGAAGGCTTGACAAAAGCATTGGAAGAAAACTGTGAATTTTACAATACCAATCCACATTTTCTGCCTTTCATTACCAGTCTCCATTTGGTCATGCTAGAAAATAATCTCCCAGAAGAAGAAACTCGTGGGATTAAGATGGCTCTCATGGGACCATTGGCGGGTATTGGGGATTCCCTATCCCAATTTGTATTAGCTCCGCTCTTATCCACCATTGCAGCCTCTCTGGCTGGTCAAGGTTTGGTTCTTGGTCCAATCCTCTTCTTCCTCGGAATGAATAGTATCTTAACCTCTATCAAACTATTGACAGGCTTGTATGGCTATAAATTTGGGACAAATGTGATTGATAAATTGAGCGACCAAATGGCGACCATCTCCAAGGTAGCTAACATCATCGGGGTGACCGTTATCTCTGGTTTAGCTGTTACTTTTGTAAAAATTTCAGTGCCGATTACGTTTGCGGCAGGTGAAGTGACAGAGGGAGCTGATCAAAAGATTGTAACGATTCAAGGAATGTTGGATAAGATTGCACCAGCCTTACTCCCAGCCCTATTTACAATTTTAGTATACTATCTCATCAAAAATAAAAAATGGACCACCTACAAATTAGTTATCTTGACCGTGATTATCGGTATCTTGGGTAGCTGGTTGGGGATCCTTGCCTAAGTGATGATGGAACAGCAGACTTTTTATTTCCTACTGATTAGTTTCGTCGTTCTATCGACCATTTTTCCCTTTCTTGCTTCTTTTATGAACCGTAAGCGGCAAAAGAAAGCCCTTGAAGAGCAGTTGGAAAAACGCCAACGTTACTTAGCAAGCCTAGAGGTTGGAGATGAGGTTGTCCTCTTTTCTGGACTGCATGGCACAATAAGCAAAGAAAGAGCTCGTGTGGTAGAATTGCAGATTGCAAAGGGCGTTCTTGTTTACGTTGAAAAAGAGTCCATTATGGGAAAGGCTGAGGAACTTGGGGCAGAAACATTGCTTTCATAATAGGTTGATGGTATAAATAGTTTGAAGCAGTCGTTGTCGGACTTGTAAAAGGTTGATCTCTCAACAGGCTACAAGTCTTGTCAATCTTGCGGGGGTGGGACTACCAGAGTTGATTTCTATGAAATCATGATTGGAGCCTGCTCCCCTCTTTGTTTGCTTTCAGAAGCAAGGAAGCAAAGAATCAAGGGGAGATGTTCGCCCCTAGAGAAAAGAAAGGAAAAAAGATGGAATTTTTCACCAATAAAACCAAACAGTATTATAGTATTCGTAAGTATAAAATAGGGGTATGTTCAGCCCTTGTTGCCCTATCTATTTTGGGGACAAGAGTTGCAGCCGAACAGGTACCAACACCAGAAACCACCAGTGCAGAAAGCAGTCAGCTAGTAGGGACAAGCCCCGAGCTTACACCACCTCCAGTAGAAACAGGGACGAGTGAGGCTAGCACAGCACCTTCTCCTATTCAAAGCTCAGAAGTAGTTCCCGCAAGCCCCGAGGAAGAACATCTTCCTGGTGTCCAGAACCTTCAAGCGACTAGTGCAGAAGAAACGAACCTAGTAACCAATGGGGACTTTGCGAGTACTACAACACCATCAGGGGACTGGACAGACCAGGCTGCCACGGCTTGGGAAACCTGGCTTCCTACGAATGTGAAGAAAGGAAATGGACAGGTTAGCGTTGATGGAGAGCGCCTCCACATCTCTTCTACAGATAGCTACCGAGTGGCGGTTCACCAAACGCTGGACCTCAATCCTGGCAAGGACTACCTATTTAGCTATGATGTAGAAACCAAGGATTTAAAAGGAAGTGGTGTCCGTGCTCGTTTGCGCAGTTTAACAGCACAAGGCAAGGATCTAAGTCCACAAGAATTTACCTACACCCCTTTAAAAAGTGGTAGTCAAAAGGAACACATAGAGCAAGTCCTAACCATTTCTCCAACTGCTCGTAAATTAAAGGTGGAACTCTTTTTTGAAAACAGTATTGGTCAAGCCTGGCTAGATAATATTTCCTTGGTTGAATATGGAGGAAAAACATCAGCAACACCAGCGACAAATCCGAAGCTCGCCCAACCTGAAACAGGACAAATCCAGCTTGCTAGTAATAAGGTCTATCTACCTGTCCGACCTGATTTGATCTATCAGATTGCGGATAAGACAGTAGCAAATATAGAAAATCGTATGATTCGTCCGCTTAGGACTGGTACTACTCAGGTTGATGTCTATGACAACCATACCAAGCTCTCAAGTTTTGAGTTGACAGTGACAGATCATCAAGCAACTGTCTTTGATGAGTTAAGAGATAACTGGGAAGATATTTCTCTAGCCAATAAACGTTATCAATCTAGTGATGGTCAGATGAAAGCCTTTCTAGGGCGCTTAGATGGAGGTGTTGATTCCTCTCTTCAAAAATGGATTGAACCGACAGGTCAGACCAAGACGATTTTCAATGATATTGATTTTACCAAATCCAGTCACCTGACAACCGCCTACCGTCGCTTGGAACAGATGGCTCAAGTAGTTGAAAATCCTGATTCAAAATATTATCACGATCGCAACCTCATTGATCTGGTCAGAAAGGGAATGGAGTGGCTCTATACCAATGTTTACAATGAAAGCAAGTCGATTGATGGGAACTGGTGGGACTATGAAATTGGAGCTCCCCGTGCTGTGGTTGATACCCTAATCTACATGTATCCTTACTTTAGTCAAGAGGAGATTTTAACCTATACCAAACCCATTTCAAAATTTGTGCCAGATCCAACGATTATCCGTAAGACAACAGCTGCTCCAACGCCAGCAGTCGGGGGCAATCAGACGGATTTGAGTAAGGTAGCCATTTTAGAAGGGGCTTTGCGTGAAGATGCTGACCGTGTAAGAGCTGGTGCGCAAGGATTGACTACGATTATGAAATTTGTAGACAAGGGAGAGGGCTTTTACAAGGACGGCTCCTTTATCGACCATACCAATGTGGCTTATACAGGAGCCTATGGTAATGTTCTGATCGAGGGCTTCTCTCAACTCTTGCCAGTGATTCAATCAACGGAGTTTGCTCTTAAAGAAGAGCAGACTGAAATCCTTTATGAATGGATTGAAAAGGCTTTTATGCCAATATTGGTTCATGGCGAATTGATGGATATGACCCGGGGTCGTTCGATTAGTAGGGCAAGTGGTGAATCCCATGTCCAAGCGATGGAAATTTTGCGTTCCTTGGTTCGGATTGCAGAGTCTGCCCAACCAGAGCAAAAGAGTAAACTTCTGTCCTTTGTAAAGGCACAGCTGACGTCTGATACATTTTACGATAGCTATAAGGCCCTTCGATCCTATAAAGATATTGACTTGATGAACAGGCTCTTAGCAGACGACCAAATCCTTGCTGAAGTAGATAGAGATTACATCGCTGCCTTCAACAATATGGATAAGTTTGTCTATCGAAATGCCCAAGAAGGGTTTACCTTTGCCTTATCCATGTACTCTTCCAGGACCCAAAATTATGAAGACATGAACAATGAAAATCGCAAAGGTTGGTATACAGCTGACGGCATGGTGTATCTCTATAATGATGACCTCAGTCATTACAGCAATGATTATTGGCCAACTGTTGATCCCTACCACCTACCGGGGACGACCACGACCAAGGATAAACGAAAAGACGGTAGTGGTGAGGTGACCCTTGCAAGTGACTTTGTTGGTGCTAGTCAACTAGGGAACCGTTTTGCAACCCTTGCTATGGATTTCAACAACTGGAACAATACCTTAACGACTCGTAAGGCATGGATTGTCTTAGGAAATAAGATTGTATTTCTAGGTACTGATATACAAGATAAGTCCAATCAAGGAGCTGTGACAACGATTGAAAATCGTAAGCTTTTAAGCGGGGAACAGTATCATTATTATATAAATGGTCAACCAGTTGATTTATCCAATCAAGTAGTAACAGATGAGACCAAATCTTTTTATATGACCAATGGTCAGGACAAGCAGTCTATTGGCTATGTTTTCTTGAATCCCTTGAAGACGCAGGCAAAGGTAGAAACTCGGACAGGTAAGTGGAGCGACATCAATTATAATCAACCCAAAAATGATGTGAGCAATACCTTTGCCAGTCTCCAGCATGAGCATGGTCAGGCTTCTAGCAACTATGCTTATGTAATGGTTCCGAACCAGTCCTATGAAAAGGTGAATGAAGCGGCTGCGAGCGTTCAGTTATTGCATCAGGATAGGGATCTTCAAGTCGTCTATGATCAAGAACAAGGGGTCTGGGGTGTTGTCAAATATACAGATACTGCCTATAAATTGACAGATAGTGTGACGTTGACAGATGCAGGTTTGTATACGATTCAAAAGATTGAGGATGGCTATCGCATCGCCTTTTACAACCCATCAACCCGAACTGTCCAAAATGGTATTGAGTTGACAGATAAGGCTGCGAGTTTGAGTGTTGAGAGGACACCAAGTCCAGCTTATCCATCGATTGTCTGGAAGATTGCTCTTTTAGACAGCTCCATTCAGCAAACGGCTAGCCCGGCAGATAAAAAAGGAGCAACTCAGACAGGTAAACCAACGGATAAGCAAATAGCCAATCAGCTAGGTAGTCTCGTCCTAGTGGATAGACAAGCCAAAGAGCAAACAGATGGCAAAAAGGATAACCAAGCAGGTCCCATCACGACAGTCAATACTTTGCAGAGGGCGGGGCAGTCAAATCAAGGTAACCAGTCGACTTTCCCACTCTTAGCTGCATATCCCAAAGAGCTAGCTCAAAATATGCCAAAGGAAAACCAACTTCCTCAAACTGGTGGGAAAGGGAGCATGGCTATGAGCTTATGGGGAACGATTGCTTTAGGCATTATAGCGGGTTATATCAAGATACCAAGCCCGTTAAGAACTCAAAGTAAAAATAGGCGGCCGAACAGAAGTTGCTTGCAACTTCGTCGTGAGACCCCGGCGAAGATAGCTAGGCTAGTCACAAATGGAATGCAGTGAATAGTCAGCTAGCTACCGCCAACAAAACAAGTTCTGCCTCTTATTCATTGTTGGTCTTTTTTCAGAGAGTTGTAGCTCGAGTTCAATTAAGATGTGAAGCCGTTAAAAAACCGAATGAAAAATAGGAAATCGAAGCAGGTTGCTTGGCAACCAATGAGATTTATCTTTTTTCCGAGGTTTTAGGCTGAACTCAGTTACATAAGATACAGAGTCCGTAAAAAACTCAACGTAAAAATAGGAAACTTTGCGAAGACGCTTGCGTCTAGCAAAAGTTTATCTTTTTTACACAGAGTTTAGGGCGTGTTCAGTTACATAAGATACAAAGTCCGTAAAAAACTCAACGTAAAAATAGGCGGCCGAACAGAAGTTGCTTACAACTTCGTCGTGAGACCCCGGCGAAGATAGCTAGGCTAGTCACAAATGGAATGCAGTGAATAGTCAGCTAGCTACCGCCAACAAAACAAGTTCTGCCTCTTATTCATTGTTGGTCTTTTTTCAGAGAGTTGTAGCTCGAGTTCAATTAAGATGTGAAGCCGTTAAAAAACCGAATGAAAAATAGGAAATCGAAGCAGGTTGCTTGGCAACCAATGAGATTTATCTTTTTTCCGAGGTTTTAGGCTGAATTCAGTTACATAAGATACAAAGTCCGTAAAAAACTCAAAGTAAAAATAGGAAACTTTGCGAAGACGCTTGCGTCTAGCAAAAGTTTATCTTTTTTACACAGAGTTTAGGGCGTGTTCAGTTAACTCAAGATACCAAGCCCGTTAAGAACTCAACGTAAAAATAGGCGGCCGAACAGAAGTTGCTTGCAACTTCGTCGTGAGACCCCGGCGAAGATAGCTAGGCTAGTCACAAATGGAATGCAGTGAATAGTCAGCTAGCTACCGCCAATAAAACAAGTTAGTGTATCTGATCATTTTTGTCTTTTTACACGGCTCATAGGCTAAATAGATACTAATACTCTTTAAAAATCAAAAGGATACTTGGTCAACTTGCCTTGGTGAAGGATCGTTCTACCTTCGGCTTCGATTATAAGGAAATGAGCGGTGCTACTCTCATTTCCAACCTTTTGATTTTTATTGAGTATAAGGGATTAGAAAAACGAGAAAGGAAGGGTTATGCAGATTAAAATAGAAAAGCAAGCGAGGAGCAAGATGTCAGACACGGTGAGAGACTATATTCTCCAGGAGCAGTTAGCAGCGTATAAGAAGCTGGCTCTGTCTTGTCAAAACTTAATGGAGAATCTCTTTCTTTTTGATGATAACTGGGATATGGAACCCTGTCACATAGGCTATCACCTCTCCCCCTTGGATTGGTCAGCGGATTGTCACGGGGATGAAGAATGGACTTTTATGCTCAATCGACAGGAATACTTGTGGAAATTGGGTTTGTCTTACTTGGTTGAAAAAGATGATCGTTATATGGAGCAGGCCAAGCGCTTTATCTTTAGTTGGGTAGAAGAAGTAACAGACTGGCACCCCCAAAAAACAAATAGCAGAACCTTAGACACTGCTATTCGCTGTCTAACTTGGCTGAAACTGCTTCCTTTCTTGAAAGAATGGGACGGGCTAAGTGAAGAAGAGTATGAGCACTGGTTGAGGTCGATTCAGAAACAATTAACCTATCTTTATCGCCAATATCGCGCCAAGGATACTCTTAGCAATTGGGGAATTTTTCAGACGGGAGCGATGCTTTTAGCCCATGCTTCTATCGGAGATAGGGTTGACCTAGAGGAAGTCTATCTTTTTGCCTACAAGGAAATTGAGGAGCAACTTCAAACCCAGATATTGGAAGACGGCACCCAGTTTGAACAATCCTTTCTTTACCATGTAGAAGTCTATAGACTTTTGTTGGAACTCGCATTTTTGTTACCTGCCTATCGAAAAAAATGGACTCCTATTTTGAAAAAAATGGCTCATTATGTCCTCCAGATGACAGGACCAGATGGTAAGAGTTTCGCTTTTGGAGATAGTGATGTCCACTCTACCTCTGATATCTTGCAGCTAACTGCTATCTTTTTTGAAGATAGTAGCTATCTAGTAGATAATGCCAAGCTAGACCTCGGCGTTCTCTACTTGGTTGGGGAGGAGGGATTACGTACTTTTAAAAGGCTCATAGCGCAAGCCCCTTTGCCTGGAGGATCCCATTTTTCGGAATCAGGTCATAGCATTGTCAAAGAGGGAGATAGCTATTTATTTTTCAAGGCGGGTCCTATGGGAAGTGGGCATAGTCATTCGGATCAAAATAGCTTGTGTTTCTATCATAAGGGACAGCCTATCATGATAGACAGCGGTCGATATAGCTACCGCGAATGTGATGAACGCTACCTACTAAAGAGTGCCTGGGCACACAGTACCTGCATTCTTGACGGCAACCCCCCAGAGCAAATAAGCAGTTCATGGGACTATGAAGCCTATCCAAGTTTTGTCAGTCACCATTACAAGAATGTTGACCACTACTACTGGATGCAGGGAATCTATCAGGCTCAGACCAGACAAGGCGTGCCTTACTGGCATAAAAGACAGCTTGTAATGCTAGGAGGAGATATCTTACTGATTGTCGACAGCGTGGATTGCTTAGGTCAGCATGAATTAAGCAGTCAATTGATTCTGGACGAAACAGTTGAGATTTGTCACCAGCAGATAAATGACCTTTGTCTCTATAGTTCCAAGGATTTTACAGTGCAGAAAACCCACTCTTCGCAGCGTTATAATCGTCTAGGAAGGACCCATAAGTTGGTGAAAACAGAGACGTTTCAAGATCGTTTGTTGACCTTTACTTTACTAGCCGACTGCTCTATTCAGATTGAGCAGTTACCCGTTTATCAGACAGACCATCGTTTAGTGGACGAGGCTTTTGCTTTTAGTTGCAAAGGAAAAGATGTAGATCTCCTTTTATTGCTATCAGATAAGGAAATATACGAAGGGGAAAAACTCTTTCAGGTAGATGGATTCAAGTTGAGGGGGAAATGCCTGATTGTGGACAAGTGTAGGCGGAAGACTGTCAGATTGAAAAACTAGACTAAAAGGGCGTATCTACCCTGTTTTTAGAATGAAGTGTTTTATATACGGGCTTGTTTTTCACTCGTCAAGGTCGTTTTTTGAGGAAATACTGACTGTGGTTAAAAAATGAACGATAAGTAGCTAAAAAACGAGCCTTAGATGGAAGCGTTAAACTGTGAATACAGGTTCTTGGGTAAAATATCTACTAAAGAGTGGGGACTTGTGGTAGAATAAAAGAAATGAGAGGAGGGGTGGAAAAGATGTCAAAGAAGTTTACCATTAAGGATATTGCAGAATTAGCTCAGACTTCAAAAACAACAGTTTCCTTTTACTTAAATGGCAAATATGAAAAGATGTCCAAGGAGACACGTGAAAGAATTGGGAGAGTGATTCATGAGACAGACTATCGACCTAGTGTTGTTGCGCGAAGTCTTAATTCGAAAAATAGTAAGCTAATAGGCGTATTGATTGGTGACATTACCAATACCTTTTCAAATCAAATTGTGAAAGGCATCGAAGAAGAAGCGCATCAGAATAATTATCAAGTCATCATTGGAAACAGTAATTACGACCAAGAAAGCGAAGACAAGTATATAGAGAGTATGCTGATGTTAGGGGTGGACGGTTTCATTATCCAGCCGACCTCGCATTTTAGAAAATACTCACGCATTATCGAAGACAAGCAAAAGCATATGGTTTTCTTTGATAGTCAGCTTTATGAACATCGGACTAGTTGGATTAAGACCAATAATTATGATGCCGTTTATGATGCTATTCAATTATGTGTGGAAAATGGTTATCAACACTTTATTTTGATTACTGCTGATATCAGTCGTCTCAGTACGAGAATTGAGAGGGCAACAGGTTTCATAGATGCTCTGTCAGATTGTAAAAAGGATTATCAGGATTTGACGATTGCAGACGAACACACAGATATAGAGGAAATCAAGCACTTCCTCCATGAAGCAGTTAATCCTCTAGAAAAGACCTTGGTATTTGTTCCCAATTGTTGGGCACTGCCCTTGGTCTTCAATGCCATGAAGGAACTTCACTATCCCTTTCCTCAGGTTGGTCTATTAGGCTTTGATAATACGGAGTGGACCAATTTTTCCTCCCCTACAATCTCCACCATTGTTCAACCCGCTTTTGAAGAGGGCTGTCAGGCAACAAAGATGCTCATCGATCAGATTGAGGGAGGAAATCAAGTAGAACGCCAACAGGTTTTAGATTGTACCGTTCATTGGAAAGAATCAACGTTAAACCAAGATACAAAGCCCGTTAAAAACTCAAAATGAAAATAGGCGGTCGAACAGAAGTTGCTTGTAACTTCGTCGTGAGACCCCGGCGAAGATAGCTAGGCTAGTCACAAATGAAATGCAGTGAATAGTCAGTTAGCTACCGCCAACAAAACAAGTTATTGTATCTGATTCATTTTTGTCTTTTTACACAGCTCGTAGGCTGTGTTCAATTAAGATACGAGGACGTGAAGAAAATGGAAAGAAAAATAGGGAATCGGAGAAGATTACCCCAGTAATCGATACGATTCATCTTTTTTCTACCATTTTTAGTCCGAACTCAGTTAAATGAAGATACGAGAGCGTTTGACACGAGTTTCACTCGTTTTATTTCCAACCTTCACCAGTCTGAAAGAGACTGGTGAAGCAACTCTTAGAAAAAATAGACAATCGAAGCAGGTTGTCTTGCAAGCAATGAGATTTAACCTCGCTTTCCGTTTTTTCGGCTCGGGTAAAAGGAATCCACGGCCTAATTCTCCTCTGCTTCATAGTCAATTTCCCTTCTTTTTTCGATTCTAGCTTTCTAAACAACCAAACAGTTTATGTTGTTTTTTTCAACATTTTAAGCAAAATTTGGTATAATGGAATGAGAAAAAAGCAAAAGGGGAAGAGATGAATAAACAGGAACGTTTGGAAGAAATTACGCGATTGGTTCATAAAAAAGGAACGATTCGCATTTCAGAAGTTGTTGATTTGTTGAATGTGACAGATATGACAGTTAGGAGGGATCTTAGTGAGCTAGAGGAAAAGGGGATTTTGACAAAGATTCATGGCGGTGCTAGGAGTAATAAAGCCTTTCAACTAAGGGAATTTTCTCATTCTGAAAAGCATGTGCAGAATATTGAAGCCAAGCGCTCCATTGCAGCCAAAGCAGCTCGGTTGATTGAAGACGGTGATACGATTTTTCTAGGTCCAGGTACGACAGTCGCTTGTCTTGCTGAGGCGATTACCAATTCTAAGTTAACGGTGATGACCAATTGTCTCCCTATATTTACGATCTTATCCCATAAAAAATCAGAAGACTTTCAAGTGTTTTTACTGGGAGGAGAGTGGCGGCAAGTGACCGAGTCCTTTGTGGGAGAGATGACCAATACCCTCTTAGAAACGATGCACTTTAGTAAGATGTTTTTTAGTGGCAATGCAGTTAAGGGAAATGATATCATGACCTCAACCCTAACAGAATCCTATACTCAGCGACTAGCTCTAAAACATTCGCTAGAGAAGTATCTCTTAATCGATACCAGTAAAATCGGCAAAGAAGACTTTACGACTTTTTGCCAATTGAAAGATGTCACTGCAGTCATTAGTGACCATTTGACAGATGAGGAACAATATCATTATCTGACCTCCTATACAGAAGTCATTAGCGACACTCTTTGAAAATCATTGGAATATTTTTTGAAAGGTAACTGTTTTAAAAAATAGTTGCTTTTTTGTTGATTTTTTCCAAAAATCAAACAAAAAATGTTGACTTCGTGTTTTGTTTTATGTATAATACAAACATAAAAGCAAACTGCTTTTACTTGTTTTGCAAAACATTTTTTCCGGAAGAACATACAAGACACATAAGGAGAAAACTATGACAATTATTATCGGTGCTGATCCAGCAGGAGAAAAACTAAAAAATCTTCTTCATCATTTTCTTGTCGAACTAGGCTATTCAGTGCTTGATGTGAGCAGTGGTAAGGATTTTGTTGATACGACTTTAGCGATTGCACAAGCAGTGAACAAGCAAGAGGACAATCTGGGAATTGCAATCGATGCCTATGGTGTAGGTTCTTTTATGACAGCTACAAAAATCAAAGGCATGATTGCGGCAGAAGTCTCAGATGAGCGCTCTGCTTATATGACGCGTGGGCATAATAATTCCCGTATCATTACAATCGGTAGCGAAATTGTTGGGGAAAGTTTAGCCAAAAATATCGTTCGAGGATTTGTAGAGGGTGTCTATGACGGTGGGCGTCATCAGATTCGTGTTGATATGTTAAATAAGATGTGTTAGAGCTAGCGTAGAGAAAGGAGAAAAAGATGAAAATTGCAGTTGGATGCGATCATATCGTGACCTATGAAAAAATAGCAGTGGTCAATCATTTGAAAAATCAAGGCTATGAGGTACTCGATTGTGGGACTTATGATAGCGTCAGAACCCACTATCCTATCTTTGGTAAAAAGGTTGGAGAAGCAGTTGCTAGTGGCGAAGCGGATTTAGGGATTTGTATCTGTGGGACAGGTGTTGGAATCAACAATGCCGTAAACAAGGTACCGGGTATCCGGTCTGCGCTTGTTCGAGATATGACCTCAGCCTTGTATGCTAAAACAGAGCTAAATGCAAATGTCATTGGCTTTGGTGGGAAAGTGACTGGGGAGTTGTTGATGTGCGATATTATTGACGCCTTTATCCAAGCGGATTACCAACCAACAGATGAAAACAAGCGTTTGATTGAAAAATTAGCAAAAATCGAAACCATCAATCAAGAGCAAACAGACAGTGCCTTCTTTGATGAGTTCATTGAAAAATGGAATCGTGGGGAGTACCATGACTAAGCCTAAAAAATGGATAGGTGGAATATAAGATGACAGTAGAAAATCAAAAATATAGTTTAATGGAAAAAGTCAGTAATCCAGCAGGAATTATTTCTGCCCTCGCCTTTGATCAGCGAGGGGCCTTGAAAAAAATGATGGCAAAGTATCAGGAAGCAGAGCCGACATCTGAGGATATGGAACTCTTAAAAAGCATTGTATCAGAAGAGTTGACCCCCTATTCTTCTTCTATCCTGCTCGATCCAGAGTATGGGCTTCCGGCTTCTTCTATCCGTGATAGCCAGTCAGGATTATTATTGGCCTATGAAAAGACCGGATACGATGTCAATAGTACCAGTCGCTTGCCTGACTGCTTGGTCGAATGGTCGGTTAAACGCCTCAAAAAAGAGGGGGCAGATGCTGTCAAATTTCTCTTGTACTATGATGTAGATGGTGATCCCTACATTAATTTACAAAAACACGCTTATATTGAACGATTAGGGTCAGAATGTGCTGCGGAAGGACTTCCCTTCTTCTTGGAGATTTTGAGCTATGATGAAAGGCTTCAAGATACTACTAGCCCAGAGTTTGCCAAGGTCAAGCCGAGAAAAGTCATCGAGGCAATGAAGGTCTTTTCTGATAAGTGTTTTGGAGTAGATGTTTTAAAAGTAGAAGTCCCCGTCAATATGGCTTTTGTTGAAGGGTTTGCCCAAGGAAATGAAATAGTGTATACAAAAGAAGAAGCAGCTGCTTATTTCAGACAGCAAGATGCAGCAACTTCCCTACCCTATATTTATTTAAGTGCAGGTGTGTCGGCTAGTCTTTTCCAAGAAACCTTGCGCTTTGCCCATGAGTCTGGAGCTGCATTCAATGGTGTCTTGTGCGGGCGTGCTACTTGGGCAGACGCTGTCAAAATCTACATAGAAGAGGGAGAAGAAGCAGCTAGGAATTGGCTGAGAACCCAGGGCCGTCAGAATATTGAATCGCTAAATGAGGTCTTGGCTAGCACAGCTTCTTCTTGGAAAAAACGAATAGGATTGCATTCTTAAATGTAAAGGTTTACAAGAATAGTCTTTCGTGATATAATTGTATCAGTAGTTTGCATAGAGTGGATTGTAACTAAGAAAATTAGGCAAGACCGCAGATGAATAAGGGAGAGGACTTCCTTATCTCATTTGTGGTCTTTTGTATTTTAAAAGATAAAGGAGATTACTTTGTAGATGTATCGTATCGTACAATCTTTAAATAATAATGCAGCTTTGGTTAAAAACGAACAGGGAGAGCAGTCGGTGGTGATGGGAATGGGGATTGCTTTTCAGAAGAAAAAGGGAGATTTAGTGACTGCACAAAAAATTGAAAAAGTGTTTTCGCTCAAAAGTTCTGAATCAAAAGACCATTTCTTGATGTTGTTAAAAGATATCCCACTAGACTTTATTACCGTCACTTATCAGGCTATTGATCAATTATCGCATCAATATGATTATCCGCTACAAGACTATATCTATGTGACCCTAACAACCCATATTTACTGTGCCTATAAGGCTATCTTGGATCAGACCTATCAAGAAAGCAAGCTCCCAGATATGTTGCAGGACTACCCTGTTGAATATCAGATTGCAACAGAGGCTTTAGCTATTTTCCGGCAAAAAATACTGCCAGACTTTCCAGAAGATGAAGTCGGAAGAATTGCCCTGCATTTTATAAATGCTAAAGGAGAGAAAGCAAAAGAGCAACACTTAAAGGTAGAGACCTTGCAGATGGTTCTATCCTTGGTTGAAAAAGAATTAGCAGCTAATGGCATTTTAAGGACAAAAGAAAATAGCAAATTTTACGATCGCCTGATGGTTCATTTGACCTATTTTATCCGCTATTCAGATAAGGAAAAAGATAGGGCTTCCTCTTTAGAACAGATGGCAGCTACCATGCAGCTAGCGTATCCTAAGGCCTATGCCTTGGGGGCCCAGCTCCATGATATGATAGCTGATGAATTAGGGATCCGTTCAAATGAAGGCGAAAAAATGTACATTGTCCTTCACGTTCAGCGTTTACTATAACAATCTCTCTTATCCAATACATCAACAAATACATCAACAGGAGGAAATAAGATGAATAGAGAAGAAATTACCCTATTGGGTTTTGAAATCGTTGCTTTTGCAGGAGATGCTCGCTCCAAATTACTAGAGGCTCTGACAGCTGCTAAACAAGGGGACTTTGATCGAGCAGAAGAATTGGTTGCAGCAGCCAATGAATGTATCGTAGAGGCCCACCATACCCAGACCTCTCTTTTACAAAAAGAAGCAGCCGGAGATGATTTGGCATTTAGCGTGACCTTGATGCACGGTCAGGATCACTTGATGACGACTTTATTATTGAAAGATATGATGTCACACATGATTGAACTCTATAAACGGAGCTAAGCATAAAAAGGAGTTAGAAAATGAATGGATTGATTACCCAAATTGAGAAAGCGAAGCCTTTCTTTGAGAAAATTTCACGTAATATTTATCTGAGAGCTATTCGTGATGGATTTATTGCAGGTATGCCAGTTATCCTGTTTTCAAGTATATTTCTACTGATTGCCTTTGTACCAAATTCATGGGGCTTTTACTGGTCAGATGATGTCGTATCGCTTTTGATGAAACCTTATGGCTACACAATGGGAATCTTAGCAATGTTGGTTGCTGGTACAACGGCTAAATCATTGACGGATTCCGTGAACCGCACCTTGGAAAGAACCAATCAAATCAACTTTATTTCAACAATGTTGGCTTCGATTTGTGGTTTGCTCATCTTAGCAGCCGACAGTATGGAGGGTGGGTTGGCTAATGGATTCCTTGGGACAAAAGGTCTACTTTCAGCTTTTCTTGCTGCCTTTATCACTGTTACAATTTATAAATTCTGTGTGAAGAACAATGTGACCATTCGTATGCCAGAAGAGGTTCCGCCGAATATTGCTCAAGCATTCAAAGATGTTTTTCCTTTTGCTGGCTCCATTCTTTCGCTCTATGCCTTGGATATTCTTGTCCGTAATACGGTGGGGACTGGTGTGGCTGAAGCCATCGGTAAGTTCTTTGAGCCTCTCTTTAGTGCAGCCGATTCTTACATTGGTATTACACTTATCTTTGGAGCCTTTGCTTTCTTCTGGTTTGTAGGGATTCACGGGCCTTCAATCGTAGAACCAGCCATTGTAGCTGTTACCTACGCCAATGCTGAAGTGAATTTGGGCTTGCTTCAAGCTGGTCAGCATGCGGATAAAATCTTGACTTCAGGTACCCAAATGTTTATCGTAACGATGGGAGGAACAGGTGCGACACTGGTGGTGCCATTTATGTTTATGTGGTTGTGTAAGTCAAAACGCAACAAAGCGATTGGTCGTGCCTCAGTCGTGCCAACATTCTTCGGTGTTAACGAACCCATTTTATTCGGTGCACCTTTGGTATTAAATCCTATTTTCTTCATTCCCTTCATCATGGCGCCGATCGTTAACGTTTGGTTGTTCAAATTCTTTGTTAATACATTAGGGATGAATTCATTTACTACAAACCTGCCATGGACTACCCCAGCACCACTTGGTCTGGTAATGGGGACAAACTTCCAGATTCTCGCCTTTTTCCTTGCGATTTTACTGGTGGTCGTGGACGTGGTGATTTACTATCCATTTGTAAAAGTCTATGACCAGCAAATTTTAGCAGAAGAAGCGGCAGGAGTTTCTTCAAACGAATCATTGAAAGAAAAGGTCGCAGCAAACTTCAATACTGCAAAAGCAGACGCTATCCTTGAGAAGGCTGGAGCAGTGGAAGTAAAAGAAATGACAGAACAAACCAATGTTTTGGTCTTGTGTGCTGGTGGTGGAACGAGCGGTTTATTAGCCAATTCTTTGACAAAAGCTGCCAAAGAATATGGTGTCCCTGTAACAGCAACTGCAGGAAGCTATGGAGCCCACCGCGAGATTCTACCAGAATATGATCTCGTGATTCTTGCCCCTCAAGTTGCCTCCAACTATGCAGACATGAAGCAAGAAACAGATGCCTTGCAGATTCGCCTAGCGAAAACAGAAGGTGCAGAGTACATCAAATTAACACGAGATGGCAAGGGTGCATTAGCATTTGTCAAGCAACAATTAGAAAACTAGGGGTGGAAAATGGTCAAACAATTACCGACAGACTTTATTTTTGGTGGAGCAACGGCGGCTTACCAAGCAGAAGGTGCAACTAAATTAGATGGAAAAGGGGCAGTTGCCTGGGATCAATATCTAGAAGATAACTACTGGTATCGGGCAGATCCTGCTAGTGATTTTTATCATCGCTATCCCGTTGACTTGGAACTGGCGGAAAAATTTGGTGTCAATGGTATTCGCATCTCAATTGCTTGGTCCCGCATTTTTCCAACAGGATATGGCAAGGTGAATCCCAAAGGTGTTGAGTTCTACCATCGATTGTTTGCAGAATGTCATAAACGGAAGGTTGAGCCTTTTGTGACTTTGCATCATTTTGATACACCTGAGGCTTTGCATTCTCAAGGAGATTTTCTCAATCGCTCCACCATTGACCATTTTGTTGCCTACGCAGCCTTTTGCTTTGAAGAATTTCCTGAAGTAAATTTCTGGACGACCTTTAATGAAATTGGACCAATCGGTGATGGTCAGTACTTGGTTGGTAAATTTCCCCCAGGTATCCAATACAATCTTGAGAAAGTCTTTCAGTCCCACCATAACATGATGGTGGCTCATGCACGAGCGGTCAAACTGTTTAAAGATGAGGGCTATGCAGGTGAGATTGGGGTTGTCCATGCTCTGCCAACCAAGTATCCTTATCATCCAGAAAATCCAGCCGATGTTCGAGCAGCAGAATTAGAAGACATTATCCATAATCGTTTTATCTTAGATGCGACCTACCTTGGGCGATATTCTGATAAAACGATGCAAGGTGTCGAGCATATCCTAACGGTGAACGGTGGACAGCTTGAATTGTTGGAAGAAGATTTTGAGCATTTACAAGCAGCGAAAGACTTGAACGATTTCCTAGGAATCAATTATTACATGAGTGATTGGATGCGGGGAGATTTTGAGGGAGAGACTGAAATCACCCATAATGGAAAAGGTGAGAAAGGTGGTTCCAAGTATCAGATCAAAGGCGTTGGTCGTAGAGAGTTTGATGTAGATGTTCCAAGGACAGACTGGGACTGGATGATTTATCCGCAAGGGCTGTATGATCAGATTATGAGGGTCAAGACAGACTATCCAAACTATAAAAAAATCTATATTACAGAAAATGGCTTGGGCTATAAGGACGAATTTGTAGATGGCACAGTCTATGATGACGCTCGAATTGACTATGTCAAGCAACACCTAACGGTCATTTCCGATGCGATTGCTGATGGAGCTAATGTCAAGGGCTACTTCCTTTGGTCCTTGATGGACGTCTTTTCATGGTCAAACGGTTATGAGAAGCGTTATGGTCTCTTCTATGTTGATTTTGAGACTCAAGAGCGCTATCCCAAGAAAAGTGCTTACTGGTACAAGCAGGTTGCAGAAAGTAAGAGGATTCAATAGGGAGCATCTACTATTTTCCTATTTAGAAAAGGATGAAGGAGTGGGACAGGATGACTATCCTGCTCCTTTATTTTTATGGTGATTTCGTTTTTAAATAGAAAGTAGGGATTAGTTGACACCTACAAAATAATAGTAAATCTAAGTGAACTTTTAAAAGCTAGTTCTCGCTGGAGTAGCATCCCAGATACTATATTTTTAATTCTGGGATTTCTTCTATCAATTTTTGGTTTTGCATTGAAAAAGGGCATAAAAAAAGCTAGAATAGAAAGAGATATCAAGAAAAGGAGAGAATATGAAGAGCTTAGAAAGCAAGATTCAAACTGTGGGAGAAGTTTTGGGGGAATCGATTTTAAAAGTGGATTCTTTTTTGACCCATCAGGTGGACGTGGTCCTGATGAAAGAGATTGGTCAAGTGTTAGCTGAACGATTTGCGCAGGAGGGGATTACCAAAGTAGTAACGATTGAGGCGTCAGGCATTGCCCCTGCCCTCTATACAGCAGAGGCCTTACAAGTACCGATGATTTTTGCCAAAAAATCAAAGAATATCACGATGACAGAAGGAATTTTGACAACGGAGGTCTATTCATTTACGAAGCAGGTAACAAGCACAGTGTCGGTGGCTCAACGTTTTCTCACATCTCAGGATCGGGTGCTGATTGTAGATGATTTTTTAGCAAATGGAGAAGCAGCGAAGGGCTTGATTGATATCGTAGAGCAGGCAGGCGCTGAAGTGGTCGCTGTTGGTATTGTCATTGAAAAATCATTCCAGCAAGGACGTAGCCTTTTGGAAGAGGCAGGTCACACCATTGTTTCCCTTGCGCGATTAGACCGTTTTGAAAATGGTCAGATTGTTTTTAGAGAAGCAGATATTTAGGGAAGAAGATACTGCAATTGTTTAGATAAAAATGTCACTAATCCGAAGAGAAAATAGGTATTCAAAAAGGCTTCCTACCAGAATATTGTAATGGTACGAGGCCTTTTTTGTGTTAGAAAATTGATATATTTATACTCAATAAAAATCAAAAATAGCAAACGTAAAAAACGTATAAAATCTAAACACGTATAGTGTGGTTTACATTACTATAGAGGAGCTATCTACAAATTATTTTCGACTTGCATCGCATTTCAAAAAACGATCAGTTGCCTTTATTTTCGGTGAATTAGCGCTATTTTTGATTCTAGGCGAGTATAAAAAGTCTCTTTGATGTCATTGTCCGATGGTTTGAAGCAGGCTTTCAGCAGTGGTAACTGGGAGGATACGGACACGATTGAGGGTGAGAAGCCCATTAGCAGCAGAGGCAAGTCCTTCGTTGGTGGTTACTCCGAGTTTGTACTGGGCCTCTTCAACTGTTTGGATGGTTTGTTCAGAATAGCGCCCTGCCGGATAAGCGACTGCAAGGGTATCTTGACCAAGATGATCATCGAGGTATTTCTTGGAGTCTTTTAATTCAGCACTTTGGGCTTCTGGCGAGCTATATTGTAAATCGGGATGGGTGACTGTATGGCTTTGAAAGGACATGCCATTTTCCTGCATCTCCTTGATTTGCTCCAATGTCAGGTGGTCAGGTTGTGTATCGGTAGTACCTGTGATGACATTATTCGTTGCCTTCATATTGTACTGTTTGAGTAATGGATAAGCGATACTATAGAAATCCCAAAGACTGTCATCAAAGGTGAGCCAGACGACTTTTTTATCTTTTGGGAGGACGTTTTCCTTTAGGATTTTATAGGCTTCTTCGGGTGTAAGAGTATAGTAGCCTGCTTCTTGGAATGCTTTAAGGTGACTTTCAAAGGTAGCTGGATCGACAATTAGATTGGCATTGGCAGTCTCTTCAGGAGCCATGACGTGGACAGCATGATACATGAGAATAGGAAGGGTGACAGGCTCTGCTTGCGTCTCCCATATCGTCTCTTGCGGGGGAGTAGGCTCTGTTTTCTGAGTGTCGCTTCCGCTCTCTTTTGTGGTCACTACCGAGCTTGGAGCAGGTGACCTGTCTTCGTGAGTTCCAGAATTTAGGGCTGCTAACAGTTTATCTCCATTCAGATAGAAAATGATTGCTAATAAGATGATGAGTAGGGTGCTTATGATAAACCATAACCTTTTAGTATGGTTGTGTTGTTTTTTCCTATGTTTGTGTCGTTTAGAGCGACTTCTTTGTGCAGACATAAAAACCTCCTTTAATCTTCATCTACTAGTATAGCAAAATTTTTGCCAACTGCTTCAATTATCTGATATAATGATAAAAATAGTTTTTTAAGGAGTAGGTATGACAGTGAAAATTGGACTACTAGGATTTGGTACAGTAGCAAGTGGAATCCCATTTTTGTTACGGGAAAATGCAGAAAAGATTCAGCAGGCTGCTCAAGATGAGATTGAAATCACCAAGGTTCTAGTACGTGACGAAGCAGAGAAAGAACGCCTAGAAACAGCAGGACATTCCTATCATTTTGTGACCAGTGTAGATGAGATTTTAGGAGATGACGAAATTCAAGTTGTCGTTGAGTTAATGGGACGGATTGAGCCTGCGAAGACCTTTATCAGCCGTGCTTTAGAAGCTGGTAAACATGTGGTAACAGCCAATAAGGATTTGCTTGCAGTGCATGGTAGTGAACTGCAAAGCCTTGCTACAAAGCATGGTGTGGCGCTTTATTATGAAGCAGCAGTTGCGGGTGGAATTCCGATTTTGAGAACCTTATCCAATTCATTCGTATCTGATAAGGTAACCCGTATCCTTGGTGTTTTGAATGGGACTTCTAACTTTATGATGACCAAGATGGTCGATGAGGGTTGGACCTATGAAGAAGCCTTGAAAACAGCCCAAGAACTGGGCTATGCTGAATCTGACCCGACCAATGATGTTGAAGGAATTGATGCTGCTTATAAGGCTGTTATTCTCAGTCAATTTGCCTTTGGGATGACCATTGATTTTGACAAGGTTGAACACAAGGGAATCTCAACGATTTCTCCAGATGATGTAGCGATCGCACAAGAGTTGGGCTATGTGATTAAATTAGTTGGCGATATTCGGGAAACAGCTTCTGGCTTGTCTGCTGAGGTCTCTCCTACTTTCTTGCCGAAGGGGCATCCTTTAGCGAGTGTCAATGGTGTGATGAATGCTGTTTTTGTGGAGTCAATTGGGATTGGTCAGTCGATGTACTATGGACCAGGGGCTGGACAAAAACCGACTGCAACGAGCGTGATGGCAGATATTATCCGTATTGCCCGTCGCTTGAAAGATCAGACAATCGGAAAATCTTTCAATGAATTTTCTCGTCCGCTTCAACTTGCAGCACCTAGCGATGTGCATAGTGAATATTATTTCTCTATTGTAGCACCTGATAAAAATGGAACCTTGTTGAAATTGGCAGAGATGTTCCATGCTGAGGGAATTTCTTTCAAGCAGATTCTCCAACGAGCTTCTGAAAGCAATCAAGCATGCCTCGTACTTGTTACCCATCGTATGAGCAAGACACAGTTGGAAAATGTAGTTGCTAGATTAGAAAAAGCTACAGATTTCATGCTTCAAAATACCTTCAAAGTATTGGGGGAGTAAGATGAGAATAATCGTACCAGCAACGAGTGCTAATATTGGGCCTGGCTTTGATTCTCTTGGTGTCGCTCTGTCCAAATACCTGATTATAGAAATCGTAAAGCCTCAGAAAGAGTGGTTTGTTGAGCATGATTTAGAGTTTGTTCCGTCAGACCAGTACAATCTATTGATTAAAACAGCCTTAAAAGTGTATCCAGACTTGCAACCCCACCATGTCCGCATGATGAGCGATATTCCGTTGGCGCGTGGTCTTGGCTCATCAAGCTCGGTCATTGTGGCAGGAATTGAACTAGCAAATCAATTAGCCCATTTGCAGCTGAGTGATGATGAAAAATTACGTTTGGCAACAGAAATAGAAGGTCATCCGGATAATGTTGCACCAGCTATTTTAGGCAACTTGGTTATTTCAAGCTATGTCAATAAAAAAGTAGCAAAGGTTGTAACGGATTTTCCAGAAGCTAGTTTTGTCGCCTTTGTTCCAAATTATCCTTTGCGAACTAGTGAGAGTCGTAGTGTCTTACCGACACAATTTTCATCGAAAAAGGCTGTTGCCGCAAGTGCCATTGCAAATGTTGCGATTGCAGCCCTGATGACAGGTGATTTAGTGGAAGCAGGTAAGGCGATTGAGGCAGACTTATTCCATGAGCCTTTCCGCCAAAAGTTAGTGCAGGAATTTTATCCAATTCGCAATTTGGGACATGAATTGGGGGCGTATGCTACTTATCTATCAGGGGCAGGACCAACAGTGATAGTTTTGGTAGAAAGAGCAAAAGAAACCCTTGTAAAAGAAGCGATTGATGCCTTGCAACTCGACGGAGAGAGCTTCATCTTAACCGTAGATAGACAAGGTGTGCGTGTAGAAGCATAAGGGATTTTGTCATTTCCCTTTAAAATCATCAATCAAGTAAATATAAAAAAGAAACAAGGAACCCATTCTTTTGTTTCTTTTTTTCTTTTTATCGTTTTCTACTAGGATTTTTGGTATAATGGACTGAACGTACTTTGGGAGTAAAAAATATGAGAGAGAAAATCAAACAAACCTTAGCAGAAGTCGATATTCGTTTCGATGAGCCCTTGAAAGATTATACGTATACCAAGGTTGGAGGTAAAGTCGATTATCTGGCATTTCCTCGTAATCGCTATGAGTTAGTGCGGATTGTTGAATTTGCAAATCAGGAAAAGATTCCATGGATGGTGCTTGGAAATTCCAGCAATATTATCGTGCGTGATGGCGGGATTCGTGGCTTTGTGATCCGTATGGACAAGTTAAATAGTATCACTGTATCAGGGTATACGATTGAGGCAGAAGCAGGTGCTAATTTAATTCAGACTACTCAGGTTGCGGCCCATCATTCCTTATCAGGCTTTGAATTTGCCTGTGGTATTCCTGGAAGTGTGGGCGGTGCGGTCTTTATGAATGCGGGTGCCTATGGTGGTGAAATTGCTCACATCCTCGTTTCTGCCCAGATTTTGACACCTAAGGGTTATGTAGAGACCTTGGATGCACGTGAGCTGACCTTTGGTTATCGTTCGTCTGTTTTACAGGAAAATGGAGCCATTGTTCTTTCAGCGAAATTTGCCTTGAGACCTGGAAATCACACGGCGATTAAGCGAGAAATGGAACGCTTAACTCACTTGCGTGAATTAAAACAACCCTTGGAATATCCCTCTTGTGGATCTGTCTTTAAGCGTCCGATGGGGTATTTTGCAGGTCAACTCATCATGGAGGCGGGTCTAAAAGGGCATCGGATTGGCGGTGTTGAAGTGTCTGAAAAGCATGCAGGATTCATGGTCAATATTGCAGATGGGACTGCCCAAGATTATGAAGATTTAGTAGCTTATGTCATCGAAACTGTTGAAAAACATTCAGGAGTGACCTTAGAGCGTGAGGTGCGGATTTTAGGAGATTCCTTGGATTAAAAAATTAGGATAAGTAAGGGAGGTGAAGCCTATCGTAACCGGTAGTATAGAAGGTAGTGATCATACCTTAGAGGCAGAAAAGGCCTAACAGAGCCTTTAATCTGTAATCCATATGAAGAAGGAATTTATGAGAATTGAAGAAACCAATCATCGAATTTAAGAACGTTTCCAAAGTATTTGAAGATAGTGGGACAGTTGTTTTAAAGGACATTAACTTTGAGCTAGAAGAAGGGAAATTTTATACTCTCTTAGGTGCTTCTGGTTCAGGAAAATCAACTATTTTAAATATCATCGCAGGCTTGTTAGATGCTACTTCAGGTGATATTTATCTAGACGGTGAACGAATCAATGATGTACCGACCAATAAGCGCGATGTCCATACAGTCTTCCAGTCCTATGCGCTTTTTCCGCACATGACTGTTTTTGAAAATGTAGCCTTTCCTCTTAAATTGCGAAAAATCCCCAAGGAAGAAATAGAGCAACGCGTGACGGAAGCTTTGAAAATGGTTCGCCTAGCAGGTTATGAAAAACGTGCGATTCAAAAGTTATCAGGAGGCCAGCGCCAGCGGGTAGCGATTGCACGCGCCATTATCAATGAGCCACGAGTGGTCTTACTCGATGAGCCTTTATCAGCTCTTGACTTGAAACTACGAACCGATATGCAGTATGAGTTGCGTGAATTGCAACAGCGTCTAGGCATCACCTTCGTCTTTGTGACCCATGATCAGGAAGAAGCTCTTGCCATGAGCGACTGGATTTTTGTGATGAATGATGGTGAGATTGTTCAATCGGGGACGCCGGTTGATATTTATGATGAGCCGATTAACCATTTCGTCGCTACTTTTATTGGTGAATCCAATATTATTTCTGGGCGAATGATTGAAGACTACCTAGTGGAGTTTAACGGTAAGCGGTTTGAGGCGGTCGATGGTGGAATGAAGCCCAATGAGCATGTTCAAGTTGTGATCCGTCCTGAAGATCTCCAAATTACCTTACCAGATGAGGGCAAATTAAGGGTAAAAGTCGATACCCAGCTCTTTCGTGGTGTCCACTATGAAATTATCGCTTACGACGATTTGGGTAACGAATGGATGATTCACTCAACCCGTAAGGCGATTGAGGGGGAGGTTATCGGATTAGACTTTGAACCTGAAGATATTCATATCATGCGCCTCAATGAGACAGAAGAAGAGTTTGATGCTCGGATTGAAGAATATGTGGAGGTTGAAGAAGTCGAAGATGGTTTGATTAACGCGATTGAGGAGGAACGAAATGAAGAAAACCTCTAGATTATTCGTTCTTCCCTATCTTCTTTGGATTCTCCTTTTCGTCCTAGCCCCAGTCGCGATGATTGTCTATAAATCCTTTTTTGATATTGATGGCACTCTTACGCTGTCAAACTATCAAACCTATTTCAACTCCCCCAATATGACCTATCTGCGAATGAGTATGAACTCTATTCTCTATGCAGGAATAATTACCCTTGTGACCTTACTCATTAGCTATCCAACAGCGTTTTTTCTCACTCAGTTAAAACATAAGCAACTCTGGTTGATGTTGATTATTTTGCCCACCTGGGTCAATTTGCTTTTGAAAGCCTATGCCTTTATCGGTATTTTTGGTCAACATGGGTCTATCAATCAGTTTTTGAATTTTCTAGGCTTGGGTTCCCAGCAGATCCTCTTTACTGATTTTTCCTTTATTACTGTTGCCAGCTATATTGAAATTCCATTTATGATTTTGCCAATTTTTAATGCACTAGATGATTTAGATCAGAATCTTATCCATGCTAGTCGTGACTTAGGAGCAAATTCTTGGCAAACCTTTACCAAGGTTATTTTTCCTCTCTCTATGAACGGGGTAAGAAGCGGTGTACAGGCTGTTTTTATCCCAAGTTTGAGCTTGTTCATGTTGACCCGTCTTATCGGTGGAAATCGTGTGATTACGCTCGGAACAGCAATTGAGCAACACTTTCTCACTACCCAAAATTGGGGGATGGGTTCAACGATCGGTGTGGTCTTGATTCTGGCGATGCTTTTGACCATGTGGCTAACGAAAGAGAGGAAGAAATAATGAAAAAAATTGGAAAAGTGTATTTGACGATTACCTTCCTTGTCCTTTATCTGCCGATTTTATACTTGATTGCCTATGCCTTTAATGAGGGTGGGGATATGAACGGGTTTACCGGCTTTACCATGGAGTATTTTTTCTCCATGCTAGGGGATAGTCGTCTCATGCTGATTTTAGCGCAGACCTTTTTCCTAGCCTTTCTTAGTTCTTTACTTGCAACCATTATTGGTACCTTTGGTGCTATTTATATCTACCAAAGCAAGCAAAAATGGCAAAATATGCTACTTTCGGTCAACAATATCCTCATGGTAGCACCAGATGTCATGATTGGGGCGAGCTTTTTAATTCTCTTTACTGTGATTGGTTTCCAACTAGGTTTTGTTTCTGTCCTTTTGAGCCATGTAGCTTTTTCCATCCCGATTGTGGTCTTGATGGTATTGCCACGCCTCAAGGAAATGAACGGTGACATGGTACTTGCCGCTTATGACCTAGGAGCTAGTCAATTTCAGATGTTGAAGGAAATCATGTTGCCTTATTTGACACCAGCTATTATTGCAGGCTACTTTATGGCTTTTACCTATTCCTTAGACGATTTTGCTGTGACCTTCTTTGTTACAGGCAATGGCTATTCCAATCTTTCTGTTGAAATTTATTCGCGTGCCCGCCAGGGAATTTCCCTTGAAATCAATGCTCTTTCAACCTTGGTCTTTCTTTTTAGTATTGTATTGGTAGTGGGTTATTATTTTATCTCTCGGGAAAAGGAGGTCCACTAAATGAAACGCTTGTACTCCTTTTTAGTCGGTATTATCGTGATTATCCTTCTTCTCTTTGGGATTAGCCATAAGCTGGAAAGTCAGTCCAAGGAGGGAACTAGTCAAAAATTAGTCATCTATAACTGGGGAGACTACATTGATCCTGAACTTTTAGAGAAGTTTACAACAGAGACAGGGATTCAAGTTGATTATCAGACCTTTGATTCTAATGAGGCTATGTATACTAAGATTCAGCAAGGTGGAACGACCTATGATCTAGCCATTCCGTCTGAATATATGATTGCCAAGATGTTAGACGAAGATCTTCTGATTAAGCTAGACAAGAAAAAAATCAAGGGTCTTGAACAGATTGATCCGAAATTTCTTGGTTTAAGTTTTGATGAAAAAAATGATTATTCAATCCCCTATTTCTGGGGAACCTTGGGAATTGTCTATAATGAGACGATGGTCCAAAATCCTCCAAGACAATGGGAAGACCTATGGTCAGAAGAATACCGTGATAACATCATGTTAGTGGATGGTGCCCGTGAGGGAATGGGGATTGGTCTTCAGACCCTCGGTTATAGTCTAAATTCTCGCAACCAAGCAGAGCTAGAAGAAGCTGCTGACTATCTATACGCATTAACCCCTAACATCAAGGCAATTGTTTCTGATGAAATCAAGGGCTATATGATTCAAGATGCAGCCGCCATTGCTATCAGTTTCTCAGGTGAAGCAAGAGAAATGCTGGACGGAAATGAACACTTACGCTACGTTGTCCCATCAAAAGGATCGAATCTCTGGTTTGATAACATGGTCATTCCCAAGACCGCAACAAACATAGAGGGAGCCTATGCCTTTATCAACTTTATGTTACGCCCAGAAAATGCTTATCAAAATGCCCTGTACATCGGTTACGCAACACCAAATATCAAGGCTAAAGAAATGCTACCAGATGAAGTAAAAAACAATCAAGCTTTCTACCCTTCGGAAGAAACCTTGAAAAATCTAGAAGTTTATGACAATCTCGGTCGCAAGCTCCTCGGTGATTACAACGATCTTTATCTACAATTTAAGATGTATCGTAAGTAATACTCCATGAGAGTCAGCTTCAGATTAGGCGATGTAAAGCAGATAACAAAGATTCATCAAATACTGATATAAATTCTAGGAAGTAGTGCTGGGCTTAAGCTCAGCCTATTTTTTATAGCGTTCGCCTTATATTGTTCTTTTAAACTAAAGGAGTATATTTATCACTGAATTGAATGTAGACTAAGAGCTGTGTAAAAAAGATAGGCAGGTGTTTTGGCTTTAGCCGATTACAGCTGAGAATCCTGTAAGGATAGATTTCCTTGGGTTCATCGAACATGTCGTCAGTCTCCTATTTTTCATTCGCTTTTTTCACGCCCTTCGTATCTTAGTTTAATTGAGTTCGAGCTAAGCACTGTGTGAAAAAGATAGGCAAGCTGTTTTGGCTTTAGCCGATTACAGCTGAGAATCCCTTTAGGGATAAATCTTCCTAGCTCCAAAGGTATGGTATAGCTTTGGAGGTGGGAAATAGCCTATTTTGCTGTAGCCGTTGCGAACTTTGTTCGCTTACGGATACGGATGCCCTTGGTACACTTTGTGCTTTAACAGTCTAAGGATAGACTGTTAAAGATTGGAAATAAAACGAGTGAAACTCGTGTCAAACGCTCTCACATCTTAAGTGATTTTACAAAAACTTTACAGAAAGGAGGGGAAAGATTTGATAGTAAAGCTGTAAGATAAGAATATAAGAATCAGTATCTAAGTGGATGCTTTTAGTCAAGAGAGTTGCATTTTTGCCTGTATGTTCGTCCAGAATGGAATCTGGATACAAGCAGGGAGAAAGGAGGATCTAGTTTCACTAGTCCAGACTAGTGAGCTGTATCTTGTTGTTCAACTATTGAGTGGTTTTTGGGATACAACGTGTACGGCTGAAACCTGCAGGTTGAAGAAACAGGAACTTGCCTAAAAGTTTTGGCTGGTGAATACAGATTCTAAAGATTAAGGAGTTGATGATCGTATGTCCAATCGTTTTACAAAAATTGCAGTCATTAGTTTTGCCTGTCTAGGTTTTCTAGCAGCATGTGGCTCAAAAGATGCCAGTACGGCTGATCAGCCTATCACTGTTGTGTCTCGTGAAGAAGGGTCAGGAACTCGTGGAGCCTTTATCGAGCTATTTGGTATTGAAAGCAAGGACGACCAAGGAAATAAGGTAGATAAAACAACTACCCAAGCTATTGTGACAAATTCTACTGCAGTGATGCTAACGACAGTTGCTGGTGATAGTAGTGCAATCGGCTATGCTTCGCTAGGAGCATTGGATGGAACCACTAAAACCCTTGAAATTGATGGTGTAGCACCAAGCAGAGAAAGCATTACATCAGGTCAGTACAAGATTGCCCGCCCTTTCAACATTGTAACCAAAGGAGCTGCTAGTGAAGCTGCACAAGATTTCATTTCCTTTATTCTTAGCGAAGAAGGTCAGGCTATCGTTGAAAAGACAGGCTACATTCCTGTAGATACCAGTTCGACCTATCGGTCAGTAGCGCATTCTGGTAAGGTCGTCGTTGCTGGATCAAGTTCGGTTAACCCTGTTATGGAGAAGTTGAAAGAAGCCTATCAGACAGCTAATACTGGGGTGACAGTAGAAATTCAGCAAAGTGATTCTTCAACAGGAGTAACAAGCGTTATTGAAGGAAGTGCAGACATCGGAATGGCATCGCGTGAGTTGAAAGATTCAGAAAGCTCAAAAGGTGCATCTGCCACAGCTATTGCAATGGATGGTATTGCGCTCATTGTCCATAAAGAGAATCCCTTGTCTGGTCTAAGCGTTCAAGAAGTACAGGATATTTACACTGGTAAAGAAGGGCAATGGTCAGCCTATATTTCAAAATAAGGGGAATGTCATGCGCCAATTCAGAGAAGTCGGAATGCAAGCAGTCTTTTTTATGACTGCCTGTCTTTCCGTTTTATCCGTTATTTTTATTTGTATTTTTCTCTTTTCAGCAGGTTTGCCGGCTATTCAGGAAATTGGGTGGGGAAACTTTCTTCTAGGTTTGGAGTGGAGACCTTCTAATCATGTATTTGGTATTTTGCCAATGATTATTGGTTCTATTTACGTAACCCTAGGAGCCTTGCTGATTGGTGTTCCTATCGGGATTTTAACCTCTTTATACTTAGCGTTTTTTTGCAAAGAAAACTGGTATCCTCTTTTTAAAAAAGCAGTGAGTTTAATGGCTGGGATTCCTTCTGTTGTATATGGTTTCTTTGGCTTGGTCGTCCTTGTCCCCTTTGTACGAAATCATATCGGGGGTCATGGAATGGGGGTATTGACAGCCTCCATTTTGCTGGGAATGATGATTTTGCCTACGATTATTAGTGTATCAGAAGCAGCCTTGCGGGCAGTTCCAGAAGCCTATTATCAAGGAGGCTTGGCATTAGGTGCTTCTCATGAGCGTAGTATTTTTTTCATCATTTTGCCGGCTGCAAGGCGAGGAATCTTGGCAAGTGTCATCTTAGGATTGGGAAGAGCAATGGGAGAGACGATGGCAGTCATTATGGTAGCTGGTAATCAAGCCTTGATTCCTACTTCATTGACTTCTGGTGTCCGTACTCTTACGACCAATATTGTGATGGAGATGGGGTATTCAACAGACTTGCACAGAGAAGCTCTTATTGGAACAGCAGTTGTGCTCTTTATCTTCATACTCATCATCAATACGACCTTCTACATAATGTATAAAAAGGAGTAGCCATCGTGTCACTTTTAAAAAAAGAATCTACTCATGACCATTTGTCCTTCTTTTTGAGGTGGATCGTCTATCTATCAGCAGGCTTAGCTGGGCTAGCGACTAGTTTTATTGTTCTCTATATTTTAATAAAAGGCTTGCCTTACCTAAATTTGTCCCTCTTTTCATGGACATATTCTAGTAGCAATGTCTCCATGTTGCCTGCCCTATTAAATACCGTTTTAATGGCAGTATTGTCCTTAATGATTGCTCTTCCCATTGGGATAGGTGCTTCTATTTATTTGACAGAGTATGCCAATCCAGACAATTTTTTGGTAACGGTTGTCCGTCTGGCAACCGAAACCCTGTCAGGTATTCCCTCTATTGTCTACGGCTTATTTGGCGCCCTCTTTTTTGTAAAATTTCTCCATATGGGCTTGTCCATGATAGCAGGGGCGTCTACGTTAAGTATCATGATACTACCCTTGATTATGCGGACGACAGAAGAAGCCCTGCTGTCGGTAGAAGAGGGCTATCGTGAGGGGAGCTTTGCCCTTGGAGCTGGTAAACTACGGACCATCTTTCAAGTAGTATTGCCATCAGCTTTACCGGGTATCTTTTCTGGGGTTGTCCTTGCTTTGGGACGCGTCATTGGAGAGTCAGCTGCCCTTATCTTTACAGCAGGTACTGTAGCAGAGGTGGCAACTGGTTTGACCCGTTCGGGTAGAACCTTGGCGGTACATATGTATTTGATATCAGGAGAGGGGATTTATATCAATCAAACCTATGCAACAGCAGTTATCCTCCTGCTCCTTGTGATTGTGATGAATCTTTTCTCCGAATGGATTGCATTAAAATTAGGAAGAAATAAACATGAGTAAATTTAGCATTCAGAATTTGAATCTACACTATGGAGATTTTCAAGCCTTGAAACAGATCAACCTGGAAATCCCTAGCAATCAGATTACAGCGTTTATCGGTCCATCTGGCTGTGGAAAATCCACTCTGTTAAAAAGTTTGAACCGTATGAATGATTTGGTCAAGGATTGTCATATAGACGGGCAGATTCTTTTGGATCAAGAAGATATCTACCAAGAGATGAAGACAACTGTTCTGCGAAAAAAAGTAGGAATGGTCTTTCAAAAGCCCAACCCCTTTCCAATGAGTATCTATGATAATGTCGCTTACGGACCACGTACGCACGGGATTCATAAGAAATTGGAGCTAGACCAAATAGTGGAACGTTCCCTCAGGCAGGGAGCCATTTGGGAGGAAGTCAAGGATCGTCTGAATAAATCGGCACTTGGCTTATCAGGAGGGCAACAACAACGCCTTTGTATTGCAAGAGCCTTGGCGATTGAACCAGAAGTTTTACTAATGGATGAGCCTACCTCTGCTTTAGATCCCATCTCAACATCTAAGATCGAGGAATTGGTTCTGGAGTTAAAAAAGGACTATACGATTATCATGGTGACCCACAATATGCAACAGGCATTGCGGGTATCTGATCAGACAGCTTTCTTTCTATTAGGGGAAGTCGTTGAATATGATAAGACCAGTCAACTATTTAGTATGCCTAAGGACCCACGTACAGAAGATTATATTACAGGGAGGTTTGGTTAATGCGTTCACGTTTTGAAAGTCAGCTAGAAGCCTTACAGAAAGACATGATGTATATGGGAGGTTTGTGTGAAGAGATTATTGCTCGTTCTGCTGAGGGCTTAACTGGCATTGATTGCTTAGATGAGGAAGCAATCCAGCAAATCTACCAGCAGATGGAAGAATTAGAACGAGATATTGAGGCTCGCTGTCTCAAATTGTTGTTACGTCAACAACCAGTTGCCCGTGATCTGCGGACAATCTCTTCAGCCTTAAAAATGGTCTATGATATGAAGAGGATTGGTGCCCAATCATCGGAAGTAGCAGACCTCATCAGCCACAATACCATTCATTTAGTAGATGAAATTCCTCTGGTTAAGAAAATGGCAGAGCAGGTCAGCCAGATGGTGGTTGGGAGTCTAGATGCCTTTGTCAAAGAAAGTGATACCCTAGCGCAGGAAATCATCGCAAAAGACGATACAGTTGACCAATATTTTGGTACAATAAAAGAAAAACTGGCCTGTTATTTAGGAAAGCAGTCTGCTAATGGAGACCAGGCCATTGACCTGTTGATGATTGCGAAATATTTGGAAAGGATTGGAGACCATGCGGTAAATATTGCCAAATGGGTCCAGTTTGCAATCACGGGTCAGTTAGAAGGGTGAAGAGAATGATCTACTGCGTAGAAGACGATGATGCCATTCGAGAATTGATGCTCTATAGCCTTAAAACCGCTGGTTTTGAGGCTAAAGGCTTTTCAGAGGCAACTGGTTTTTGGAAAGAGTTGAAAGAGACACTTCCAGATCTGATTATCCTAGATGTGATGATGCCTGGTCAGGACGGTGTATCTATCCTTGCAGAATTACGGAAAACCTCGATAACTAGCCATATTCCAGTTATGATGGCAACAGCTAGAGGGACAGAATTTGACAAGGTACAAAGTCTGGACTTAGGGGCAGATGACTACTTGGTTAAGCCCTTTGGAATGATGGAAATGCTTTCTCGTATCAAGGCAGTCCTTCGTCGTGTTCAAAAAACAGAGAAGAAAGAACGATTGCAATATGGGCAGATTGAGCTGGATTTGGTACGCCATCGGGTAGTCGTTGAGGGAAAGAAGTTAGAGTTGACATTGAAAGAATTTGAACTATTGCGTCTGCTCGTTCGTGCTCCCCAAAGGGTATTTACTCGACAGGAACTACTGGATAAGGTCTGGGGACAAGATTTTCTAGGAGAGACTAGGACAGTCGATGTCCATATTGGAACCTTGCGCCAAAAACTAGGACCTGTATCCGGCTATATTAAAACAATTAGGGGAGTAGGCTATCTCTTGGAGGTTGGAAATGACTAAAAAAATCTTTCAAGCTATTTTCCTATCGACAATGGGGATTTTTCTTGGAGCGATTCTTCTTATCCTCGGCTATCTATTCCATTATTTTTCTGCGTTACAGTTGGAACAGTTGAGTACCCAGACTAGCTTGGTTGCTCAAGCAGTAGAGCAAGAAGGCTTTCATTATTTAGAGGAGCTTGAGACCAAGGAAGTACGCATCACCTGGATTGCCCCTGATGGTTCGGTGCTCTACGATTCGGAGAAATCAGTAGACCAGCTAGGAAATCATGCGGATCGTGAGGAAGTAAGGGAGGCTTGGGAGAAAGGGCTTGGTCAAAGTATCCGTCAGTCTGACACACTTACGCAACGCTTGCTCTACTCGGCTCAGCGCTTAGCAGATGGAACGGTGCTTCGTCTGTCCCTATCCCAAGAAACAATCTGGGTTTTGATGGGGCACTTGACTCCGTGGATGGGCTTGCTGTTTATCCTCTCCAGTCTGGGGTCACTTTTTATCGCTAAGAGAATTTCTCGAAAATTGTTGCAGCCACTGGAACGATTAAATCTCGAAAAACCATTTGAAAATGATGTCTATGTTGAACTATCCCCGCTTCTAAAGCGTTTAGAAGAGCACCAGATACAACTGGCAGAAAAAGAAGCTTTACTCCGGCAAAAAAGGGAGGAATTTGAGACCATTATCTCAAAAATGAAAGAGGGGCTAGTCATTGTGGATAAAAGAGGTCACTTGGTCTCCTACAATGATGCAGCAGGGCAACTCTTGGGCTTGGAAAGGGCAGCTATCGGTCAAATCGTTCCTGCTTTTTCTCGTCATATCGGTCTGAAAGAACTATTAGAGGACGGATTAGCAGGGCAAAAAGCAGAGAGGATTTTTGAATTTGGTGAGAGCCAAAGAAAGGTTCTCATTCGTCCTATTTGCACGGAAGTAGAGCAGACAGGTGCAGTGATCCTCTTCTTTGATGTGACAGAGCAGTACTATCTAGACAAGCTCCGAAGAGAATTTACAGCAACCGTTTCCCATGAGCTACGAACTCCGTTACATATTTTATTTGGTTACTCTGAAATGCTTCAATCAGGTCTCGCTTCACCAGAGACTGTCCAATTATTTTCTAGGAAAATCCACCAAGAGAGTAAACGGATGATTCAATTAGTGGAAGATATGTTGCAACTAGCCCAGCTAGATGAGGGAGGAAAACTCCATAAGGAAGTAGTCAATATGACAAAACTTACTGACCAGGTACTAGGTGGCTTAAATGAAAAAATAAAGCAAAAAGGACTTTCTTTTAGCTTCAAGGCCGATGTCATTTACTACAAGGGAAATCCAGCCCTCCTACAATCCATTATCTACAATCTTTGCGACAATGCAATCAAGTATAATCAAGAAAATGGAAAGATAGCTATTGAATTATCGCAGGATCAAGAGCATGTCCTTTTTCAGGTAACAGATACAGGAGTGGGAATTGCTCCTGCTGATAAGGAACGTATTTTTGAACGCTTTTATCGGGCAGATAAGAGCCGCTCTAAGCAGGTAGGGGGGACAGGTCTAGGTTTATCCATTGTGAAGTACGCCTTGCAGATTCATAGTGCAAGCATTGAGGTAGATAGCCACTTAGGTCAGGGAACGACCATGACAGTGCTTTTTCCAAAGAGATGAAAAGGAACTTGCAGTAGTCCTTAGCAGGTCTTTAAGTCCTGCTAGGATAGATACTTTCTAGATAAAAGAAACAGTTCAATAGGGTGAGGATAGGCTTTGTATCGTGACTTCAGAACCTGGCTTATCCTCATTCTTTCTCGATTTAGACTAAATGGTTGGGTTTCATTTTTTTCTTTATGAAATAGAAGGGAAGTGATATAGTTCATTTAGTCTATATTTAGCATCTTTTGATATTTTCCTTAAATAGTACGGACGCAAGCAAGCTCCTTTCGGAGTTTCATCCCTCATTTTTGAATTCAAAGTCTCAAAAATACCGTTCTAGATCGAAAATATCTTTTAAAGACTCCCTTCGTTCGCTACTTATTTTGCAAGTATATCCTATTTTAAAACGAAATCACTATACAATCCACTGGGCTGTTTTTTATGCTATACTAGTAGATAGTGAAAAACAGAGAAAGAATTGAGAGTATATGGTATTATCAAAAAAACGTGCCCGCAAAGTAATTGAAGAAATTATTGCCCTCTATCCAGACGCCAAGCCTAGTTTGGATTTTCGCAACCATTTTGAGTTATTGGTAGCAGTCATGCTATCTGCACAGACGACAGATGCTGCGGTCAATAAGGTAACGCCAGCCCTTTTTGAAGCGCTCCCCACCCCAGAGAAGATGGCAGCAGCCAGCGAATCTGAAATTGCAAGTTATATTTCAAGGCTAGGTTTGTATCGTAATAAGGCCAAGTTCCTAAAAGAGTGTGCTCAGCAATTACTTTCTCAGCATGGAGGGATCGTACCAAAGACGAGGGAAGAATTGGAAGCTCTGTCGGGTGTAGGGCGTAAGACAGCTAATGTAGTAATGAGCGTCGGTTTTGGCATTCCAGCCTTTGCAGTGGATACCCATGTCGGTCGAATCTGTAAGCACCATGATATTGTCAAGAAGTCGGCGACCCCATTAGAGACAGAAAAGCGGGTAATGGAGGTCTTGCCTCCAGAATTGTGGCTCAAGGCACACCAAGCTATGATTTATTTTGGACGGGAGGTCTGCCATCCCAAAAATCCAGAATGTGCAAACTATCCTCAACTCTATGAATTTGACTAATCTTCCTTGAAGCTCCTAACTAGGTCATTGTTCATCGGTTTGGAGGACTTCTGTCCAGATTGCTTCTTTTTCTTGTGAGGAAATTTCTTGTATCAAGAGCCTCTAATAGCCGTTTTTTTAGTAAAACACCGAAAAATACGAACATTTAATATCCTAAACAATTTATTTATCGAGAAATGACGAATGTATCGAAATGATAAGTTTTCAAAATTGACAAAAACCAAACATTCTTGTATACTAGATTAAGGAAGCGTCAGGAATGGCGTAGCGATGCAAGAAAAGCATAGGTAGGTCATTTATTGTAAAGGAGAGCTGAAATGCTTAACGAATTTCCTATTTTTGATTATGAAGACATTCAACTGATTCCAAACAAATGTATTATTAAGAGCCGCTCAGAGGCGGATACTCGAGTGACTTTGGGGAAGCATACCTTTAAATTACCTGTTGTACCTGCCAATATGCAGACTATTATTGATGAAGATGTTGCAGAACAGTTAGCCAAGGACGGATATTTCTATATTATGCATCGTTTTGATGAAGCAAGGAGGATTCCTTTTATCCAGCGCATGCACGAACAGGGCTTGATCGCCTCCATCTCCGTTGGAGTAAAAGACTATGAGTATGATTTTATCAGGCAATTGAAGGCTGATGCCCCTGAGTATATCACTATTGATATTGCTCATGGTCACGCAGAGAGTGTGATTCAAATGATTCAGTACATCAAGAAAGAATTACCACAAACCTTTGTAATCGCTGGAAATGTAGGAACTCCAGAAGCTGTTCGTGAATTGGAGAATGCAGGAGCAGATGCGACTAAGGTCGGCATTGGACCTGGCAAAGTCTGCATTACCAAGGTAAAAACCGGTTTTGGAACAGGTGGTTGGCAGTTGGCTGCCTTACGCTGGTGTGCTAAAGCTGCACGGAAACCGATTATCGCAGATGGCGGTATCCGTACCCATGGTGATATTGCAAAATCGATTCGCTTTGGAGCAAGCATGGTCATGATTGGATCGCTCTTTGCAGGTCACATTGAAAGCCCTGGAAAGACAATTGAAGTAGATGGCGAACAATTCAAGGAATACTACGGCTCTGCTTCTGAATACCAGAAAGGGGCTTATAAAAATGTAGAAGGTAAGAAGATTCTCCTACCAGCCAAAGGGCATTTAAAGGATACCCTGATTGAAATGGAGCAAGATTTACAAAGTTCCATTTCCTATGCAGGAGGAAAAGATATTTCTAGCTTGAAGCATGTAGACTATGTCATTGTAAAAAACTCGATTTGGAATGGTGATGCCCACTAATCAGGCAAATAGGCTGCTGGATACGAAGTGTTCGGCAGTTTTTAGATGTAGAAAAGGAGTGTCTCTCCCCTTGTTTGTATAGTTGTTTAGTACTAAAAGGAAACGAAACAACTATAACCAAACTGAGGGCTTGCCTTGTATTTTGACATGCCAAGTATCCCCAATATTCTACTTGTGATAGGGGATTTTACTAGATAAACATCTTAGAGAAAAGGAGTTACGATGTACCAAACAAGAACCTGGAAAGAAAAACTTTCCTTATTTTTAAAGATTTTTCTCCCTCTTTTAGTGTATCAATTTGCTAATTTTTCAGCCAGTTTCATTGATACCATGATGACAGGACAGTATAGTACGGTGGATTTAGCAGGTGTTTCCATGGCGACGAGTTTTTGGAATCCATTTTTTGCTCTTTTGACAGGGATTGTATCAGCCTTGGTTCCGATTATTGGGCAACATCTGGGACGGGGAAATCAGAGACGGATTCAACAGGAATTGCAACATTTTATCTATCTGGCAATTGGCTTGTCTCTCTTTCTATTTCTTCTCATCTTTTTGGTGGCAGTACCGACCTTGCGACTGTTACATCTTGAAAGAGCTGTCTTTCAAGTAGCCGAGCAGTATCTCTTTTATCTTTCGATTGGGATTTTCCCTCTTTTATTATTTAGCGTCTTTCGCTCCTTTTTTGACTCTCTGGGCTTGACCAGACTATCCATGTATTTGATGCTCTTACTCGTTCCCTTTAACTCCTTTTTTAATTATCTCTTAATTTATGGCAAATGGGGTTTACCTAGATTAGGAGGAGCAGGAACGGGTATGGGAACGGCTCTGGCTTACTGGGCTGTTTTAGGGGTTGTTATCTGGGTCATGTGCCGGCATCCGAAGATAAAAGACTACCGAATTTGGGAAAAGAGCCCGTTTGACCTTTCTTTCATCAGAGAAGATTTACGCTTAGGATTGCCAATCGGTCTCCAAATTTTTGCGGAGGTTGCGATTTTTGCTGTTGTGGGACTGTATATGTCTAAGTTTTCCTCGCAAGTGATTGCCTCACATCAGGCTGCGATGAATTTTGCCACACTCCTTTATGCCTTTCCTTTGAGCATTTCTGCGACCTTGCCCATCCTGATTTCCTATGAAATTGGAGCAGGTCGCAATCAAGATGTCAAGGAGTACAGTCGTCTGGGACGCTTGATTGCCATGGGGTTTGCTACCCTGACCTTGTCTTTCCTGTATTTCTTTCGTCCGATGATTGCAAGTCTTTATGGCTACGATCCAAGTTTTATTCAATTGACTTCTCAATTTCTGACCTATGCTCTTTTTTTCCAGTTGGCAGATGCTTTTACAGCACCGATTCAAGGTATTTTACGGGGTTATAAGGATACAAGTGCTCCTTTTATCATTGGTCTCGTTTCGTATTGGAGTCTGACCTTCCCTATTGCTTTTTTTCTTGATAGTCGAACCTCTTTAGGACCATTTGCCTACTGGATTGGTCTTGTTGTCGGAATCTTCGTCTGTGGATTATCACTAAATCTACGTTTGAGGGTAGTTGAAAAAAGAATCATAAACCAATGATAACCTATAAAAATACTCTGGAATGCCAGGGTATTTTTGATATGGTAAGGGCTGCTTTTCTTACCCTCTACTCTATGAAAATCAAAATCTGACTAGGTGATAAAACCGCAGATAGAACTGGACTGCAACAAGGTCAGTCAATAGGACCACATTTAATTGTTGACCTACAATAGTTTTTTAAAACCTTATCACCTTATTTTGATGAATGAAAAGCTCCAGTGGCGTGTTTCATCCTGTTCCCACAAGGCATGAAGGAATACGTGAGAAATATTAACATCTTTCTGATTTCCAACTTGAAGTAGGTATCAACTATTTCAACTATCTTCGTTTACCTTCTCTCGTCTGTTTTTTTGAGTATAATTTTTTCTCCTTTCCATTTTAATTCTTAATAAATAGAATTAGCCAATTTACATGAGGCTCGTTTTTTGCTATAATGATTGATGAAAAGAAAAAGGGATCTAAAGACTATCAGAGCTGGAAATAACTCCTTCTGATGAGGCTTTAGTATTGGTCTGGTATCTCTATGAGATGCGAGAATCTGATAAAAAGGAGACAGTATATGAAAAAGATAAGAAAGTTTTTAAGCTGGTTTTTGTTGCTGACGCTTGTATTGGCACATTCTCCGCTTGTCTATGCAGAAGAACTTAGCCAAGCCCTTGAACAAGGGCAACTAGAGGCCACCTACCAAGAAGCGCTGGAGGAAGCCAACAAGCAGACAGTTGGTTCTGAGAATGCCAATAAGGAAACGGCTGACGTGTCCAGTACAACACCCGAATCTCCCAAAGAGGAGGGGGATGCCATCCAGCAACCGAAAGTTGTGACAGAAGAGAGTGATGCAGAAGTAGAACTCAAACAGAAATATGGAGAACCTGTTGCGGTCAGTGGACAAGAACAGCTCTACCGTGTGGATGAGACCCATTTTGTGACCCACATTGGCAGTGACATCAAGACCTATGTGGACCAAGACGGGCTAGAAGTCCCCGTTGACTTGTCCTTGTATTCCTATCATGCCGATGGGCAACACTACTATCTGCCCAAAGAATCCCCAGTCGGAGTAGTACTGCCAAGTGAGGTCAAGGAAGAAACCCCGATTGATGTCCTTCATCAAGAGGAGAAGATTTCCCTCTATCCTCTTGAGACAACCTATGACAAGGCAACGGTTGCACAAAATGCGATTTTGTATAACAATGTCGAAGGCAAGACCGACGTCCAGTACACGGTTCAATCGAACGGGATCAAGGAAGAAATCATCCTTGCCGAGTGGGGAGGCAAGAACCGCTTTACCTATGGGCTAGACGCTGGAAATTACGATGTTCGCCTTGAAAATAATCAAGTGCTGGTTCGTGAGAAAGGAAAAACCAAGATCCTCTTTGTCTTGACAGCCCCTGTCATGGTGGACGCAGCTGGTGCGACCAGTCAAGATGTGACCCTAGAGTTGAGTGAAAAATCTGGAAAATACCAAGTGACTGTCGTCGCAGGCAAAGACTGGCTTTCTTCCAAAGAGCGCCAGTACCCTGTACGGATTGACCCGACAGTCACTGTTCCGCGGGAGAGGATACTAGATGTTGTGACTAGCTCTGTTCATGGGACTTTCCAAGGTCTTGCCTATGGTTTTGTGGGTTATATTGTCTCCTCCAATATGGGAGTGGAAGATGCGGCAGATATTGGAAAGACCCGCATGTACTTCAAAATCAATTATGATTTTAGCAATATTCCAAAGGAAGCCCGCATTGATAGCGCTAGTCTCAATTTGTATCAATACTCAGATGGTAAAGGGACGGCATCTGCCACCTATGGGGTCTATTCCCTCAAACAAGACTTTGATATCAATACCATTGATTGGTTGAGTTCTCTCTCCTTAGAAGAAGAAATTGCAGGTGAGAATGCCATTCAGTCGCAGGCATTGGGCTTTCATTATTTTGATATTCGGACAGCAGTCAATAATTGGGTTCAAGGATTAGCTCCTAACTATGGTCTAGTGGTCAAAGCCATTGATGAGAACGCTAATGGTGGAGGTTTTTATACCACAGAAGCTGATCCCACCAATGTTGCTCAAGAGGATTTCACCCCAGACCAGGCACCGAGCTTAACGATTCACTGGTCTGTGCCTGACCCAGTGGACATGAACTATGAACTGGGCAATACTACGATCAACCTGCGCACCCTGGTCAAGACCGATAAGACAGGCAAGCTCCAATTCCAAGGGGTCTTCGCAGATGGTCTCACCACCCCTGGTGCTAGTGTTCACTATAGCTTGAGTGATGCGACGAAGAACTACCAAGGAGACAGCCCTGC
>NZ_JBUEQR010000038.1:0-17576 GCF_054968985.1 Streptococcus sp. 1F3
TCTTTTTTCCGAGGTTTTAGGCTGAACTCAGTTACATAAGATACGAGAGCGTGAAACGAGTAAAGCAAAAATAGGAGATTTGACGCAGAACCTTAGCTCTAGGAAAAACTCTCTTTTTTGCACAACTCGTAGCTCGAGTTCAATTAAATCAAGATACAAAAGCCGTAAAGCGAGCAAAGTAAAAATAGGAGGTTGACACAGGGTTCGATGAACCCAAGGAAACCGATCTTTTTTACACAGCTCTTAGTCCGAACTCAGTTACATAAGATGTGAAGCCGTTAAAAAACCGACTGAAAAATAGGAAATCGAAGCAGGTTGCTTGGCAATCAATGAGATTTATCTTTTTTCCGAGGCTTTAGGCTGAACTCAGTTACATAAGATACGAGAGCGTGAAACGAGTAAAGCAAAAATAGGAGATTTGACGCAGAACCTTGGCTCTAGGAAAAACTCTCTTTTTTGCACAACTCGTAGCTCGAGTTCAATTATACTCATTTAGTTTAACTTTTATTACTTCGACGATTGTGGAAACTCCGTTTCTCTATTTCCAACTTCCAATCATCTTCTAGATGATTGGAACTCGCTTTGCCGTACTCTACGATTGTTACTGGCTATCGTCAGTATGATTTCCAACCTTCAACAGTCATTAGACTGTTGAAGCAGCCTGCAACTCGTTGCCTAGTACTAAAAGTAAACTAAACAACTATAAATCAAGATACAAAGCCCGTAAAAAACTCAAAGCGAAAATAGAAAGACAGAATAACTAGCCTTGCTTCTTCTGTAACAGCCGATAGAAAAAGGATTGACTTTCCTTGTCAATCCTCTTATAATATTTGTTACCCATTTAAAATCGAAAGGATAACAATATGAAAAAATCACACGCTATAGCACTTATCTATCCCGCTATTGGAGCGAGTTTAATTGCTGTCTTATCTCAAATCATCATTCCGTTAGGACCTGTTCCTTTTACATTACAGACACTTGCGGTAGGTCTCATTGCCAGTCTCTATCCTCCTAAAGAAGCAATAACCAGCCTCTTCCTCTATCTCCTGCTAGGTGCCGTAGGCTTGCCTGTTTTTGCAGGATTTTCAGGTGGTATGGCTAGCCTTTTTGGTCCAACCGCGGGCTTTCTCTGGGGCTTTGTGCTCTATGCAGGTGTGACTGCATTCCTTACATCGCCTCAATCAACACCCATTCAGGTCTTTCTTGCCAATCTATTGGGTGATAGTCTCTGCTTTGGATTAGGTAGTCTCATTTTTTCCCTCACTACCCAGAGCAGTTTTGAAAAAACACTAACTCTAACGGTCCTGCCTTTTCTCATTCCTGACTTACTCAAATTACTATTGATTACGCTCGTCCAGCAACCACTTAAACGTAGCTTCAAAGGATAAAGGCTATCATGAAGAAGACGTTTCAATCCTATCTCTCAGCTCCGAAACGCATCAAGTAAGACTTGAAATTCTTCATTGGACAAGGTAATTCCCTTCCCCATCTTGCTATGATCTGGGCTCCATGTCCGTAAGTCGTACTTGGCTGGTGCACCGTTAAAACTTACCCGATTCAATTCCTTGGTCCACCCTTTCTCATTTTCAGATAAAACGAGTAATTTTTCTTCAATTTCAAATGTAAATTCTGCCATATTTATAAATCATTCCTTTCATTTCACTCGAGGCACAGCACCGAATGAAAAAGATGTTGTGCTCTTTGTTTTGGTTTACAATAGAGTTGAGAAGTTCTACCACTACTATAAATCACGGATAGGATAACTAAGAGAGCCATTCACTCTTACTTTTTCAAACTTTCTCCTTATATACTCTATTCGTAAAAATTTGTAAAAACTTGTCTTTTCGGTAAAATTCCGCTATGATAATTGTATCAATCTTTGGAGTATTTTACCATGAAAAAGTTTCTAGCCATCCTCCTTTCTCATCTGAATGTCTTTTTAGGCAATCAACCGCAAAAAAACGATACACCTGAAGAGGACGACTCCCCCTATCTAGATATGATTCAGCTAGCTCTCTATAAAAAGGCAGCGATCCATGTCATCTATGCCGATAAGAGCGTTACAGGTGAAATTGTTACATTCGCCCCTGATGAAAACCGAATGATTGTCAAAAACTTCAAACGAAATGTGACCAGTATTATCACCCTAAGCGATATTCAGCGAATTTCCCTTGTGCCTGATGGCATTCGCCAATCACAACAACAATAAACCTACTGCCTGATGGATATCCATCAGGCAGTTTTATCTCTCTACTTCCAGTAGCCTAGTATTCCTCGGACACGAACCTTAGTACAATCCCCTTTGTGTCTTGATGTAACTAAGTTCAGCCTACGAGTTGTGCAAAAAAGATAGGTTTCCTTGGGTTCATCGAACCCTGTGTCAACCTCCTATTTTTACTTTGCTCGCTTTACGGCTTTTGTATCTTGATTTAATTGAACTCGAGCTACGAGTTGTGCAAAAAAGATAGGTTTTCCTAGAACCTAAAGGTTCTTCGTCAAACCTCCTATCTTTGCTTTACTCGTTTCACGCTCTCGTATCTTCGTTAAGCCCGGATGGTCAAGGACTGTCCATCTTCTTGATAGAGATTGATTAAACCTGACTTGCAAGCACGGACCATATCTCCTGGATAGACTTCCTGCGGTAGGCTAATGGTCAAGAGTTCCATTGGACGATTGGCACGCTCGATTGGGTGACCTTCTGAATCACGCAAATCAGTAATCATCGTTTCAAAATGACGGAAACCTGGACCGTAAAACTCGACCTTGTCTCCCTCATTGATGACATTACGCTGACGAATGGTCGCCGTCATCGTTGCTTTATCAAAAGCCACAACTTCTGCGATAAATTTATACTCAGGAATCTTGCGACGAGCTCCGAATAATTGCTCATTTTCCGTAGGTGGACTATAGTAAAATCCTGTTGCTAGTTCGCGTTGGGCAACCTTCCACATCTCATCGATTAAATCTTGCTTGATCGATTCAAATTTCTCTGGACTTTCCAAGTAGGCATCAACCGCCGCCTTATAGCAGTTGGTCACGGTAGATACATAATGAACAGACTTCATCCGCCCCTCAATTTTCAAGCTATCAACTCCATTTTCAATCATATCTGGAATATGATCAATCATACACATATCAACCGCTGACATAGAAAATTCTTCAGGCACTTCTCCCTTAATACTTCTGCGTTCTTCTCCAAATGGTAGGTCATAAAGATTGTATTTCCAGCGACAAGATTGCGAACAACCTCCACGATTGGCATCACGATTACTCATGTGGTTGGACAACACACAGCGCCCCGAATAAGAAATACACATGGCTCCATGGACAAAGGCTTCAATCTCAACGCTCGTACGCTTGCGGATTTCTGCCAATTCTTCCATGGTTACTTCGCGTGCTAAGACGACCCGTGTCAAGCCCAATTCTTTCCAAAATTCAAAGGTTTCATAGTTGGTTGATGAAGCCTGCGTTGATAGGTGAATCTCAAGACCAGGCGCTTCTGTCGCACAAATCACAATCAAGGCAGGGTCTGACACAATCACAGCATCAAGCCCCATATCTCGCAATTCACGAAACCAAGCTCCTGCCCCTACTTCATTCCCCTCATGGGTCACCATGTTAGCTGCTACATAGACCTTGGCACCACGTGCATGAGCATAGGCAATCCCTTCTCTCATTTCTTCCATTGAGAAATTTCCAGCACGGCTACGCAAACCATAGGCTTGACCACCCACAAACACGGCATCTGCTCCGTAATCAATCGCTACTTTTAATTTTTCTAAGGTTCCGGCAGGCGACAAGACCTCTGGACGTTTTAACTTTTTCTCTACCATATCGTTTCCTATTTTACCTTATCTCTATCATATTCATAAAAGCCTGTGTCCAAGCCTCTTCCTTTTGGATGTAGAGCACGAATCTGTTCATCCAGCAAAAAGGCACGGTCATAGGTCAATTCTCCTGCTTCTGCTAAGTCTCTTGCTTCCACAAATAGTTTGACAATCTCTACAAAATTGTCACCCGGGCAATAAATCCCATCTAATTTCCAATGTAGATAATTGTGTTCGACCAGCTCATTGAGCTTCATCATCAGATCAATGTCATTGTTAATGAAGATATGAGTTCCATGCTTGTCCTCATAAATCGAATAATGACTATCGGGATCGCTCGGTTCTGCTAAGAAAAGTCCGCGCTCTCGCGACAAATCGGTTTCATCTGCCCTTATAAACTGATAATAGTTCTGCAAGAGAGTTCGTTTCGAATGATGAATAACAGAGGCACCGTAGACCAATATTTCTGCCGGGATTGCAAGATTTTTAGCAATCTCAAATAGCTCTTCAGATGGAATTTCTCTTGCTAGTACTGCACCAACTGCACCATGGTCCTTCCAAAAATTAATCTGACGACTGGAAGTAACAAAGACAGAGGTATCATAGATTAACTTAAAATGATAACCGTCACGCTTATTGATATAAAAGATACCCGTATCACCTACTACCAGATAATCCACCTGAATTTCCTTCATCAATTCCATGAAAGGTTGAATCTGATCCATCATATCTTGGTGCATGAGAGCATTGGCAGCAATCGTTAATTCCTTGCCCGCTTCATGTGTCAAGCGAGCAATCTCCCGCAACTCATCATAAGAAAAAGCGTGCGGAATCCGCAAAGCATAGTCCTCTTCTCCTACATAAATACGGTCTACTCCCGCTTCTAATAGTTGTTTAACTTGTTCAATACTTTCAGCAGTTGCTGTAATAACAATTTTTCCCATAACATCCATTATATCAGAATCTTTTTTATTCTTCAGCACTTCCCTTAATTTTAATGTTCAGACTTTTCTCATTTTTTTGTAATGAAAATGTAATAATTTTGTTACAGAAAACTAGCACTCTTATGGTAAGCTTAATAGGCGCAAAGGAGACGATATGGCACTCAGACAATATCGGCCTGACCATTACCAGTATGACGATTCTATCCCGAAAGAGAAACAACAGGCCACCTATCAAACATATCACGTAGCGAATCCAAATAGAGAACGAATCAAAGAATTGTTATTCTTTTTAAATATTGCTATTTTTAGTGTGATTACCGTGATTGCTGCTTACATTTATCTTTCAAACCGGATTCCTGTCTTTTTAGCCTTTCTATTGGCAATCGCAACAGGACTACTTGGTTTAAACTTCATTCGATTTCTATTGAAGAAAAAAGGACATCGAGGCAAAAAGGTTTCCTAATCTCTGCCTTGGTCTTATCCACTACAAAATACCCGAATAGAAAAAATCCGCGACTGCGGATTTTTTCTATTCTTCTTCTAACATTGGCAAGTCAATTTCGATATCTTCTGTCGTAACAGCAATTTCTTCTACCGCAGGAATTCCCTTAGCTTTTTCTTTGATTGATTCAACTAATTCGCCTGTCGTTAGATTTTGCTCCGCAATTTTTTCTTTAATTTGCTCAAATTTTTCAAGGGATTGCGACTTGACCAATTGCGCTTTTTCTTTGCCTGTTTGTACCAAATCATCAACTGTCAATTCACCTGATTCCAATTGACCTTTGACAGATTCATATTTGTCAACGGCTTGTTGACCCAAATCTTGTGCTTTTTGGAGCAATTCTGCATTGATTTCTTCATGATTTTTCTGATAATCTTTAGCAAAGCGAACAACTCTTTTCTTGACTGCCTGCCCAGTTTTAGTGGCAAGAAAAGCCGCCGCAGCAGCTCCACCTGCTGCACCTAACAAGATACTTGTGAAAATACTAGATTTTTTAACCATGTTTTTCTCCTTTCTTTCCAAAAATGGAAGATAACTTACTTGCAACCGCCAAAGCACCACCAGCTTTGATCGTTCGTTGTCCTACTGTACGAGCCTTGCCTGTCAAGTCACGGGCAGAGGTGTTGAGGTCAGATACCGACTCTGACAAATCAGCAACCGCTACAAAGAGCGGATCCAAGGTCGCTACCTTACCATTCACATCTTCAACAAGGACATTTGTTTTAGCCAACAACTCATTGGTTTGGTAAAGGGTCACATTGACATCGCTCGTTAAAACAGTTAAACTTCGCTGAGCTTCGTCCACCACATTGGATACTTTCCTTAACAAAAGGATAATGTAAACCGCAACAGCAACAAGTGCTACTGCCATCATAAAAACAGATAATTCAATCAACATAAAAATCTCCTTTTCTTAGAATCTGTATTCACAAGTAAAGTGCTTTTAGATAAGAAATCGTTTTTTGCTCATCAAGGCAATTTTTTGAGGAAACACGGACTGTATATTGAAAAAACGAACGATGACGAGCTTAAAAACAAGCCTTAGATGGAAGTGCTGAACTGTGAATAGAGGTTCTTAATCTTGATAGTAAGGCAGGTCTTTCCTGCGACGATAGATTCCTAATATCAGAGCAAGGATGATTAACAAGGCAGAAAGCCACTGGGAAATACGCAAGCCCAGTAACATCAAGCTATCTGTTCGCATCCCTTCAATGACAAAGCGACCCGCTCCATACCAGACAAGATAAAAGAGCGTAATTTCACCTTGCTTAAGTAACTGTCTGCGTCTCCGCAACACACAAATCAAGACAAAGCCTAGGAAGTTCCACAAGGATTCGTATAAGAAGGTCGGTATCCGGTAACTGCCCTCTATATACATTTGATTGCGAATAAAGGCTGGTAAATAGTCAAGATGTGCAACCCTTGCCCCATAAGCCTCTTGGTTGAAAAAATTTCCCCAGCGTCCAATAGCTTGGGCAATCATAACAGAGGGTGCTGCTACGTCCAGAAAATCCCATGTATCAATAAAGCGATGGCGGGTAAAGAATACAAGGACGAAAAATCCCAGTAAGAGACCACCATAAATGGCAAGTCCACCCTCCCAAATCGCAAAAATAGACAGCAGATTGTCTTTATATAAATCCCAAGAAAAGGCTACATAGTAAATTCTCGCTCCGATAATCGCAAGTGGAAAGGCAAGCAAGATAAAATCAAAAATATCCTCCGCTAAAATCTTTTTTCGCGGTGCTTCTTTGGAAGCCAGAAAAACTGCCAATATCAAACCGCTTATAATACACAAGGCATACCAACGGATTTCAAGCGGACCTATGGTTACAGCAACTGGATCAATCATCACTTACTTACTCCTTATTGCTTTCAATCAATCTACCAAGGCGTTTTTCAAATTCCTTAGTCGCATCAAAGCCCATTTGCTTCGAACGATAGTTCATCGCGGCAGCTTCAATCACGACAGAGATATTGCGTCCTGTTTTTACAGGAATCCGAATCTGGGGAATCGTAATGCCTGCAATCTCAATGGAATCGCCGCTATTGCCCAAACGGTCAAAGACCTTACCTGTTTCATAATTTTCAAGGTAGATCGCTAACTGTACTTCCGATGATTCCTTGACAGCACTCGCCCCGTATAGGCTCATAATATCAATAATCCCTACTCCACGAATTTCGAGCAAGTGGCGTAAAATCTCAGCTGGCTCTCCCCAAAGGGTCACATCATCTTTTGCATAGACATCCACACGGTCATCTGCAACAATCCGATGTCCACGTTTGACCAATTCCAAGCCTGTCTCACTCTTACCAATTCCAGAATCCCCTTGAATCAATACTCCCATACCATAGATGTCCATCAGTACTCCATGGACACTGGTGCGCTGTGCAAGGCGGGAATCCAAGTAAGAGGATAATTCGCCTGCCAAACGACTCGTTGCGGTCTGACTTTGGAAAACAGCGATTCCCTTTTCCTTGGCTGCCTGAAACATCTCATCAGGAACTTCCAAACCACGCGCCACAATCACTACCGGTGTCTCAGGCTGAAACATTCTCCGCAAGACCTGATAGCGATTATGGGAGGTCATGGCCATCAAGTATGACCACTCTTTCATTCCCATTAACTGAATCCGCTCTGGAGCATAGTAATCAAAATACCCCGTCATCTCAAGACCCGGACGCGTAATATCAGATGTTGTAATCTCCTTTTCAAGTAATGCGGCTGTACTATAGGCACTACTTACGCGCACATTATCAATCAAATCTTTGACAAAAACCGTCATCGCATACCTCACATTCCTTTATATACCATTATACCACAAGATAGGAGGAGAATACAAAAAGGAGGGAAGAAAATCATTTTAATATACAAGGACGCTTGACACGAGTGGCACTCATTTTATGTCAAACCTCCAAAGCTATATACTCATTTAGTTTAACTTTTATTACTTCAACGATTGTGGAAACTACGTTTCTCTATTTCCAACTTCCAATCATCTGCTAGATGATTGGAACTCGCTTTGCCGTACTCTACGATTGTTACTGACTATCGTCAGTATGATTTCCAACCTTCAACAGTCATTAGACTGTTGAAGCAGCCTGAAGCTCCTTGCCTAGTACTAAAAGTAAACGAAACAACTATACCATACCTTTGGAGCAAGGGCATATAAAAACGACCGAACATAGACGGTCGAATAGGAAAGCAAGTATGGTAAGGGGCGAGGAAATCGACTGCTCTCGCTTTAGCCAGTACTTCTCACCATTACTCCTCCTAGTGATAAATAGCTCTAGCAAGCTCAACAATCAATCCATTTTCGTAAGATTGGAAATCCAGCCCAAGTTTTTCACGTTTACTTATGAATTTTCTCTGCATCTTTTACCTTACGGGGACCTGTTCCGTAGCGATCAGCGTAAACATCTTCTTTAAAGGGAAGGAGGATCGTAGCTAGAACATAGGCTACAATGGCAAGCCAGCCTAACTGTCCTAAAAAACAAATGATCACAAAAATAATCCGTGTGATGGTCAAATCCCAATGAAAACGATTCGCCAAACCTGCTAAGACACCAGAAATGAGCTTTTGGTTTCGCTGTTTATAAAATCCGAATGGCATGTGGTACTCCTTTCACGATAATCGGGCTAGTCACTGTTTTGATATAGAGATGAAGGAGAGGCTCTCCTTTCCTTTCAAAAAAATAGGGACTGGGCTTCTTTTTTTTATTCATCACAAGTTGACCAGCTGAACTCTCAGCCTTGCCACGCAAGCCCTGATGTTTGGGAACTTGCAGATAAATCGGAGCTTCGACGAGTTGTAAAAAGAGATGCTGGGACATCTGACCCATCGCTGTAATACGGATATCCTGTTGCTTTTTATCCGTCACGCTATGGATAGAAACATCCTCAAATGGAAGATAGTCCAATCTCGCATCTGCTCTGCCCAGCTCTAAATTCAAAATCGACATCCATTGATTTGGTAGAGAAATCGTCAAGTGACAGGGAAGATTGGAAGCAAAATGCAGTCCCTTATTTTCAACATAAATTTGAGGTAAAAACGCTTGATTCGCCTGTTGAGGATAGACAAGGTGAATCTGAACCTGATCAGACTTACTTTTTATGAAGGCAATTTTTCCCTCCGACACGCTGAGAAAAAGAGATTCAATATCCGAAAAAGTATACTCTTGCTTCAACTTGGACGAAGAGAAAATTTTCAAGCTCGGAAGGGTAAAGCTCAAACGTGGTTTTTCCTTCTCAACTAAAAAATCTGGCTCCTCATCAAATTCTAAAAAGCAGGCACGCGCTTCTTCTTTTGTTAGAACACCTTTTTCATATAATTCAATCAATCGTTTTTGTGGTTCTCGTGCCATTTTCTCACCTCAATTCTCTTCTATTATACCATAGACATAGGAAAAGAAATCAGCCCAAGGACTGATTTCTTTTCCTAACAAATTTCAGCAAACCACGACACTTGCCACAGCGATACTTCGCTATATTCACTCGCCGTTTTCGAGGATAGACTTGGGCACACTGCTGACAACGATAAAGGTAAAACTCTGTATTGGAAGATGGCAGTGGCGGTGCATAGCGCACTCCGTCAACCTTCCTCAGCAGCTCCTTAAAATCCCTATCCTTATGCCGATAACCTTTTTTCTCAAAATAAAGATGGTAATGACAAAGTTCATGGCGAACAATTTTACGAAATAAGTCTTGGTCTGCTTCATAGTAACGTGGATTAAAATCCAAATGCCCGTCTTTTGGAAAGAAACGTCCACCCGTTGTCCTCAAACGATTATTCCAATACGCCTGGTGGTGAAATTCCTTTCCAAAGTCTTCACGGGATACCTGCCGAACATAGTCAGTGAGATTCATGGGGCGGCACCAGACTAAGATTGACCTTTTCACGGACTGTATCGAGCTTATAGACCCAAACCGTCACCAAATCTCCTACTGAAACCACTTGGCTCGGGTGTTTGATAAATTGCTTACTCATGTTCGAGATATGAATCAAACCATCTTCATGGATCCCAATATCGACAAAAGCGCCAAAGTCAACCACATTGCGGACTACACCTTCTAATTTCTGACCGATTTCCAAATCTTTGAAATCAAGAACATCTTGGCGGAGAACAGGTGCCGCAAAATCATCCCGTAAATCCCGACCAGGTTTGAGCAAATCTGCCAAAATATCTTTGAGGGTCTCCTTACCAAGACCTAGCTCTGTAGCCATTTCCTCTAGCTTAACAGCCCTTAACTTTTCCTGTGCCATTTCATCTAAATGCTCGATATCTAACAGGTCAAATAATGTTTGAACAGCCGGATAAGACTCTGGGTGAACCCCTGTATTATCCAAGAAATTATCGGCCTCAGGAATCCGTAAGAAACCAGCTGATTGCTCAAAGGCCTTATCTCCTAGACGCGGAACGTTTTTCAGTTCAGCACGCGAAGTCAAAGCTCCGTGTTCTTCTCGGTATTTCACAATATTTTCCGAAATGGTCTTATTCAGACCTGCTACATGAGCAAGAAGGGCTGGACTTGCAGTATTGATATTGACACCGACTTGGTTGACCACCGTATCGACCACAAAATCAAGGCTTTCCGATAACTTTTTCTGATTGACATCATGCTGGTACTGACCGACACCAATCGACTTGGGATCGATTTTAACCAACTCTGCAAGTGGATCTTGCAAGCGCCGAGCAATCGAAATGGCAGAACGTTTTTCAACTGTCAAATCTGGAAATTCATGCCGTGCTAATTCAGAAGCCGAGTAAACCGACGCCCCGCTTTCATTAACAATTACATAAGAAACAGCTGGAAAATGCTGCAAGACCTCTGCTACAAAACCTTCTGATTCACGACTAGCCGTCCCATTTCCAATCGCAATGATTTCAATACCATATTGGCCAATCAAGGCTATAAGGTCTTCCTTGGCTTGAAGAATTTGGGCTTGAGAAGCTGGTTTAACCGGATGAATGACCTGAGTTGTTAAAAGCTTACCTGTCTGATCTACTACTGCTAATTTCGCACCTGTCCGAAAGGCTGGATCAAAGCCCAAGACCATTTTTCCCTTTAGTGGTGGCACTAAAAGAAGATTGCGGAGATTATCTGAAAAGAGTGCAATTGCCCCTTCCTCAGCCGTTTCAGTTAATTCAGCTCGAACACGACGCTCCATGGCCGGCACAATCTTTTTCTTAACCGCTTGGCTAATCGCTTCTGTAATATAAGCATTTTTCTGTGGAAATCGGACTTCAAAAAAGCGGAGAATTTTTTCAATATTGTGCTCAAAAGAGACTTTTAAAGCTCCTAATTTTTCCCCACGATTGAGCGCAAGCGTTCGATAACCTTGCATATTAGCTACTTTTTCAGAAAAATCATAGTAGATATGAAAGACTTGTTTCTCATCTGCTTCTTGGTCTTTTAGTTGTGACTGGAGACTAGAATAACGCAATATCTCATGGTAGGTCCATGCCCGTAATTTTACGTCTTCTGAAATCGCCTCAACCAAAATATCCACTGCACCCGCTAAACAAGCAGGAGCTGTAGCAAAACCATCACAGACGAAAGAGGCTGCCTGCCTTTCTAAGTCAGAGACATTCTGCAAAATGAGACGTGCCAAAGGAAAGAGCCCTGCTTCCCGTGCAATGGTCGCCTTGGTTCGCCTTTTTTCCTTATAAGGGAGATAAAGTTCTTCTACATCTGCTAATTTTTCAGCTTCTTCAATCGCCTGACGTAGCGAATCCGTTAATTTTCCCTGCTCCTCAATCTTGGCTAAAACAGCTAGCTTACGCTCTGTAAGAGCTGTTAAAGACTTATCCAAATCAATGATGGACTTGATCACTACTTCATCCAGATTTCCTGTCATTTCCTTGCGATAGCGGGCGATAAAAGGAATTGTATTGCCCTCTGCTGTCAAGGTTAAGACCGTTTCAATCTGCTTTACATGAACGCCCAAATCTTGAGCTATTTTCAAATATTTTTCTTCCATAATCCCTATTATACCATGGATTTTGGAAAGAAAAAAGAGCGAGCCATTACTCACTCTAAATCCTTCCTAGGTCCACTTTATTTCCTCAGATCAATCCTCTTGCCTAAACGATCCATAATGAGAGCCCCAACAAGAAGGGAGGCAAATTCTCCTACAGCAGTAGTAAACCAAGTCGCTAGGAAAGGACTTTGATATAAAAGATACAATTCAAGAGCGATGGTCAACATCGTTATCGAAAAGAAAATAGAAAAGTATAAGAATGCCTTATTAAAGATACCGTTCAACACATATTCATTCTTGTATTTTTGGAAGAAAGAAACTCCTAGACTGACAAATACAAGGGTTGAAGCACCACCAACAAATACATCGACAAGTCCAAATCCAATAAAATTTGAAATCATACAACCAATCGTAACAGCAACTAAATATTTACGGTGATAAAAGGCTAGAAAATTCAGCATTTCTGATAGACGGAACTGATAAGCACCGTAAGAAATCGCATTGAGCGGTGGCGTCACTGTTAACACCACATAAAGAGCCGCAATCAAGGCAATATGAGCCATATCACGGACTGTCCATTTTGTTTGATTCATGTAAATCTCCTTTGGCGGCTAAACCGCTTATAATATGCTTGGCTAAAGGAAGGAAGCGCCAAGGGTTGTATAAAATCCGAGAGCTTTTTGACCGAGTTCAGTTACACGGTATGAAACAACTCCCAGAAAAAATAGGAAATACACAAAGAGCCTTTTTGAGAGGTGGCAAAAGCCAACTCCTGTGTCTGTCGCTAGACTTCCTACTTTACAACGTTTCCAGTATAGCATAATTTAGCAGAATATGATAGACTAAGGATATGAAAAAGTATGTAAAAGCATTTTTTGATAACGAAATTCTAGCCTATTTATTTTTTGGAGTAGTAACAACCCTCGTCTATATTCTCACGAGGACCTGTCTCTTCTTTATCATTCCCCATACTCTGACAGTTGTCTTGATTTCTAATTCTGTGGCAATCCTCCTCGCCTTTATTGCCAATGACCAAGTTGTCTTTAAGCAAAAATGGACTGGCTGGCAAGCGCGTCTCTTCAAATTCATCTCTGCACGGATAACAACTCTATTACTAGATATGGTCCTAGCCTACCTTCTGGTAGATGCCTTTCCGCAACTGATTGGACAATTCGTCCACCAAAATCCTGCCAGTATCAATGCGGTTGCTACCCTCATCTCACAAATATTGGTCATCGTGCTGAACTACATTTTAAGTAAAGTATTTGTCTTTCAGACAAAGAGAAAGAACTCCTAAAATCAGGAGTTCTTCTTTTGATCTTTTTGGCTAAATCGTGCCTTAATCCGCTGGAAAATGGACACCACATCACCAGGTCTAGGAGCAAATTCTTCCACCTGGAAACTTTGCACAGTCGCATTTAAAACAGCTCCAATAATCAAGATATCAGCTACAAAGATAAACCACAACATAAGGACTAAAATAACGACTGAGGTGACCAGACGGAAGTCCAAAAAACGATTGGTATAAGAGTCTATATAAACTCCAAAGACCTGTCCTACCGTTGCCATCACTGCTAGAACAAAAAGAGAACCTGGCAAGACATAGCGGATTTTGGTGATACGGACATTGGGGAGGAAAAAATAGAGCATGACAAGAGACAGAAAGAGAGCAATGTAGGCCACTAGCTGGGTCTGATTGAGAAGATGATCAAACAGGGGATCAAAATGAAATTTTGTGGACAACAATTGGAGTAAGGTCTTACCAAAAGCCAGCATCATCACGCTGAAAATAAGAATCCCTTGTAGACCAATCCCTAAAAACATACCCACTATACGACTGATGATAAAATCCCTGTGCTGACCGACACCATATGCTTTATTGACAGCCTTTTGAAGTGCCGCCATACTTTTTGAAAGGGTCCAAAGTGTGGTAAGAATGGCAATTCCCAACCAAGATGAGGAGGGACGGGTCAGGATACTGACAACCATATCTGCTGCGGTCGGATAGAGTTTTTCAGGGAAAATCTCAACCAATACCTCTAAAATTTGATCGACATCAATCTGTAAATAAGGCAAGAGATTGGCCAGGGTCAATAAAATCGGAAAGACCGAGATAATCAGATAATAGGCTACAGCAACCCCAGTCAAATCAAGCTCAGCCGACTGATAAAAGGTCAAAAAGGAGGTGACAAATGACTTGCAGTTACTCCCGAGCTTCTTTCTGTCCATTCTTCCTCCTTTTTTCAATAGAATTAGTAGGTTCTTTCTTCACCCTGACTTGTCAAAATCACAGGTCCCTCTTTTGTGATGACAAATTGGTGCTCATATTGACAGGACAAGCCACCATCTAAGGTCTTATGAGCCCACCCTGTCTTTTCATCTGTATCAATCTCCCAAGTACCTGTATTAATCATAGGCTCAATCGTCAAGACCATTCCCTCACGTAAGCGAAGTCCTCGACCTGCTCGCCCGTAGTGAGGTACCATTGGCTCCTCATGCATGGTCGGTCCCACACCGTGGCCTACCAAGTCCCGAACCACACCATATCCCTTACTTTCTGCGTACTCTTGAATAGCCGATCCAATATCTCCAATGCGGTTACCGACAACTGCCTGCTCAATTCCTCGATAGAGGCACTCCTTGGTTACTTCCATGAGATCTTGGACTTCTTGGCTGACCTCACCAACAGCATATGCCCAACAAGAATCAGCAACACCACCTGCATAAGGCTCTGTGTATTGTTTCATCAGTGCTACATTGTTAAAGTCTAGCTTTGAAACATCAAGAATCCCTTTATCAATCGGCTCACTCAAAACCATATCAACCTTAAGCAAATCCCCTGCTTTTAACATATAGTGGCGGGGAAAGGCGTGTGCTACCTCATCATTCAAGCCACAACAAGTAGCATAAGGATAGTCCATTAAATGACCGTCCACACCGATCTGCAAGGGGAGAACATTTTCTTCCTTACAACGTCTACGGACATACTCTTCAACTTCCCACATATCAAGACCTGGCTTAATCAAGTCCCGCAATCCAATATGAATACTCGCAAGAATATCTCCTGCCCGCTTCATCGCATCAATTTCTCTTTGTGATTTAATCGTAATCATCTCATTCCTCTTCTAAGTGTTTAGCATTTCTTGCAAGTAGTTGAAATTCCACATACTCACGCATTTTTCGACTGTAGCGATCGCTTCCCTTATACTGGCGAACCCTTTTAAAGCCTGCTTTTTCTGCCACGCGCTGACTGGGTTTATTTTCCAAGTGTGTCAACAAACGTAAAGCCTTAAAACCAATCCGAGAAAATCCAAGATAAACAAGGGTTTGCAAGGCTTCCGTCATCAGACCTTGCCCCCAGAAGGTCTGGCTTAAAAAATAGCCTATTTCCGCTTCTTTTTCCTTTTCATCTATAGCCTCAAAACGAATGCAGCCAATCATTTGCCCGCTTTCTTTAGCCTCTATCGCCCAAATTCCCAGTGGAAAACGCATAAACTGTTGAACCAATAGGCTAGTCGTCTCTTTAATTGTCATCGTACTGGGCATAATATAGCTCGTATTGTGCGGATTGGAGAGAATCAAGTGCAAGTGAGTGCGATCATCATAGGAAAAAGGACGGAGTAGGAGGCGGTCTGTCTCAAAGCTCGCATACTGTGCCAGTTGTTCCCAAATTATCATCTTCTGCCCCCACTAAAAAGCGAGCAGGCGAATCGTCTCCATGTCTTCGATTTTCCTCACTCACTTACTGTTTATGCCTATTCAGCTATATCAATGAGCTCAATATCCGCTCCTAGATCTTTTAGTTTTTCAATAATATTTGAATAGCCTCGGAGAATAAATTCAATATTTGAAATTTCAGTCCGACCTTCAGCCATCAGTCCTGCAATCACCATGGCAGCCCCTGCACGTAAGTCCGTCGCCTTTACACGACCACCATTGAGCTGATTAGGTCCTTGGTAGCTGATGCGTCTCCCTAGAACACGAATATCAGCCCCCATATTTGCCAGCTCTTGCACATGACCGACACGCTTCTCATAAATTGTATCTGTAATTGTGCCTGTACCTTCTGCCTTCAACAACAGGGGAGTAATAGGCTGTTGCAAATCTGTGGCAAATCCTGGATATGGAGATGTCGTGACACTAACTGCTTTTAGCTTGTCTTGTTTTTCAACAAAAATACTATCTTCTGACACTGTCATGCGAACACCCATGGCTTCTAGCTTTGCGATAAAGCCCTCTAGATGTTCATAAAGGACATTGTCAATCTGAATCCCTTCACCAACAGCCGCTGCAAGAGCGATATAGGTTCCAGCTTCAATCCGATCTGGAATGACCTGATGGCGTGTCCCATGTAGGCGATCCACACCTTCAATTGTAATCACTTCTGTACCAGCACCACGAACATGGGCTCCCATATTGTTTAAGAGCGTTGCTACATCAATAATTTCCGGTTCACGAGCAGCATTTTCAATCACCGTCCGACCTTCAGCCTTAACAGCTGCAAGCATGGTATTGATCGTTGCCCCCACACTCACTGTATCCATAAAAATGTGCGCTCCATGAATCCGTTTTCCATTGGCAGATAGGTGCATGTTGAGACCTTCATAGGTCATGGTTGCTCCCATGGCTTCAAAGGCTTTCAAATGCAAGTCAATCGGTCGGGGTCCTAAGTCACATCCACCTGGTAGCCCAACGATCGCTTGTCCAAAACGACCGAGCAAAGAACCATAAAAATAGTAAGATGCTCGCAAGCTATTGATTTTACCAAAGGGCATGGGCATATCTTTGACGCCACGAGGGTCAATTTCCAAGGACTCCCCATTGCGCTTGACAAGCGCCCCCATTGTCTCCATAATGTCAATCAAGCTGTCAACATCAGAAATCTCAGGTACGCCGTCTAGGGTGACAACTCCATCTGCTAAAATAATTGCTGGGATGAGGGCCACAACTGAATTTTTAGCCCCGCTGATCGTCACACTCCCTTTCAACGGACTGCCACCATTGATTACAATTTTTCTCATACTGTACAAATCTCTTTCTCAAATTCGCCTAAATGGCATACAGTTTATTGTACCATAACTTGGTATAAATAGCTAGTTTTCATCTTAAGGGATCACGCCGTACGCATGAAAACTTTCTTCTCTCCTTTTACACCTGTAAATAACTACTTTAAACTTGGTATCTCCCTTTTTACAACCACCTTATCCTCGATGTCCAAATAATTGTGGCAAATAATCCTCCAAATGGATAGAAATATAGCGTTGTTTGCGACGGTAGCTCAACTTCTCCTTAGGGAATGTCATCATTTGTAGGAGATGAA